>JAXHVO010000001.1 GCA_034189135.1 Thermodesulfobacteriota bacterium
CTGTGGTGAATCAGCAGGGAGAGCTGGTATGTACCGCACCTTTTCCCTCCATGCCGATCTATTTCTGGGAAGACCCGGACAACAGCAAATATCACAGTGCCTATTTTGATGTCTATCCCAACATCTGGCGGCACGGAGACTTTATAGAAATCAACGATCGTGGCGGTGTCACCATGTATGGAAGATCGGATGCCACCTTAAACCCGGGTGGTGTGCGAATCGGAACGGCGGACATTTATCGCCTGGTGGAACAGATGGATGAGATAGAAGATTCCGTGGTAATTGGTCAAAACTGGAAAAACGATATTCGGGTCATCCTTTTTGTCAAACTTGCTCAAGGCAATGAATTAACCGAAGAATTAAAGGGGAAAATAAAAAATACGCTTCGTACCAATGCGTCTCCCCGTCATGTACCGGCCAAAATATTAAGTGTGCCTGCGGTTCCCTATACATTAAACATGAAAAAAGTGGAGCTGGCAGTGAAAAAAATTATCGAGGGCAAGCCTGTGCTGAATAAAGATGCGCTGAGCAATCCGGAAGCGTTAAATTTTTATGCGGATATTAAAGAGCTACAGGAAGAATAAAAATTACAACAAAATTTTTAGGTATATGTTTACATCTTCATAATATGGCATTATAATAATCTTTTATAACCAGATAATGAAAGGAAATATTAAAAATGAAAGTTGCAGTTAGCTCAAGCGGAAAAGATTTAAACGCATCCCTCGACCCGCGGTTTGGCAGATGCGCTTTTTTTATGATGGTGGAAACGGACGATATGAGTTTTGAAGCTTTTGATAATGAAAGCATAGGACTGGGCGGGGGTGCCGGGATTCAATCGGCACAGTTTGTCGCATCCAAAGGGGCGAAAGCCGTGATCACGGGTAATTGTGGCCCAAACGCCGTGCAGACGCTTTCGGCCGCAGGGATAAAGTTGTTTACCGGTCAGACAGGATCGGTAAGGGAAGCGCTTGAAAGATATATAAATGGCAAACTCACGCCGGCAGAGGAAGCCAATGTGGACAACCATTTCGGAATGGGCCAAGCGTCTGCAACTGATTCTGCAGCCCCAGCTTCAGGTGGAGGTATGGGTATGGGTACCGGCATGGGCATGGGCGGAGGCAGAGGTATGGGCGGTGGCAGAGGCATGGGTGGCGGTGGAAGGTGTATGGGCGGAGGCGGCGGCCGAGGAATGGGCCGTGGAATGGGGATGTCCGGAATGGGTATGCCCAATCAGTCAGGACCCGGTCCATTACCGAAGACCCAGGATTTGGAAAGTTTGAAGGAACAGGCCAGAAACTTAGGCCAACAGATGGAAGACATCATGGCCCAAATTAATAAATTGGAAAAGAAAGATTAAAATAAGCCATCTAAATGTTGCACACCCTTAATTCATTTAGTTGTTAACGAGTTGATTGATATCGAATGCGTAAATCGAGATGACGATATCATTTTATTTTAAGTGATATGAATCGAATCAGTCGGCAACGTGTCCCGATATTTGGGATAAGGTGTATCAGTTGCTGAATAGAAGGAAAGAAGTGTATGAGCGACAAATTTGATACTTTTGTACAGGATTTACAGGAGCAGATTTTTGAAGAGACCAGAGAGGATTATGGTGAGGTGGCCTATCAACGGTGGCGAAACCCGCTCTATGTTGGGGCTATGGAAGATCCTGACGTACATGCCAGTATCAAAGGAACCTGCGGAGATACAATTGGTATTTTCTTGAAGTTTAAGAACGGTCATGTGAAGGAAGCGTCATTTGTAACCGACGGATGTGGATCCAGCATGGTATGTGGCTCTTTTGCCGCCGAGATGTCCTTGGGAAAAATATCTGAGCAGCTGTTTGAGATTACCGGAGAGACCATTCTGGACAAATTGGGAAAATTTCCCGAAGAAGACAGACACTGTGCTTTTCTGGCTGCCGAGACGCTGCATAAAGCGGCAAATGAATATATGATTAAGAAAAGAAAATAGAAATGTAATTTTGATTTATACCGATTGGGACTTATTGCCATGATTATAAGCGTTGCGAGTGGAAAGGGCGGAACCGGCAAAACAACTGTTTCCACCAATCTTGCCCTGTCCATCGGGCATGAGGTTCAACTGCTTGACTGTGATGTAGAAGAACCGAACGCCCATCTTTTTGTTAACCCTGTTTTTAAGGAAACAGAAACAATTTTGCTGCCTGTACCGGAAGTTAATGATGAAAAGTGTACCTATTGCGGAAAATGCGGCGATATATGCCAGTTTAAGGCGATTGTCGTGGTAAATGAAACCGTATTGGTTTTTGACGAACTGTGCCACAGTTGTGGTGGATGTATGGAAGTCTGCCCTGAAGATGCCATAACAGAAAAGGGCAGGGAACTGGGCATTATTCAAAAAGGGCGCAGGAACTCCATTGAATTCATTCATGGAAAACTGAGAGTCGGTGAAGCCATGGCCCCGCCTTTGATAGATAAGGTTCGTTCTTTCACCCGCCCGGATAAACTCACTATTATCGATTCCCCACCCGGCACGTCATGTCCGGTCATCATGTCTATGAAAAATACGGACTTTATTCTTCTGGTTACCGAACCGACTCCATTCGGGCTTCATGACTTGAAACTGGCGGTGGGTGCGGTAAAAATGCTCGATATTCCCTGCGGACTGGTGATTAACCGCGCCGATCTTGGCGACAGCCGGGTGAAAGAGTATGCAGACAGGAAAAAATTGCCGGTTCTCATGGAAATTCCCTTTGACCGAAAAATTGCCGAGGCCTACTCCAGGGGGGACATGATCGTTGAGGTCATGCCTGAATTTAAAGACCGGTTTATAAAGCTCTATCAAACCATTAAAGATATGGTTGCATAAAGAATCAGCACCATCCAAAGCTCAAATGTAATTAACCTGGATTCTTACTCGCCAACCGATCCTCTCAGGCCGATTGAATCGGCGACTTCCCGCATGCCCATAATCGTATCTGTGATCAACTCTGCCACCTCTACTCCCAGCATTCCGGCACCCTGTTCAATCACAGACCGGTTGACACCGGCGGCAAATCTTTTATCCTTCCATTTTTTCTTAACTGATTTGGCCTTCATATCCAGAACGCTTTTGGAAGGGCGCACCAAAGCGGTGGTCACCACCAGTCCGGTGAGTTCATCAATGGCAAAAAGATATTTTTCCAGCTTGGTTTTAGGTTCAACATCCGTGCAGATTCCATATCCATGGCTGATGACTGCTCTGACGTATTCATCGGGCCAGTCATTTTCCTGTAGAATTTCTTCGGTCTTTTGGCAGTGCTGGTCGGGATATTTTTCATAGTCCAGATCGTGTATCAGACCGATCACGCCCCACTTTTCTTCGTCTTCTCCATGTTTGCGGGCGATATACCGCATCACCCCTTCCACCGCCAGGGCATGTTTAATGAGGCTTTCATTTTTATTGTATTCAGTTAAAAGCTGGTACGTTTCTTCTCTGGACGGGACCTTTTTATTCATGAGATAATCTCCTAAAAAAGCTAAAAAGTTGCGAACGTCGAACATCGAACGTCCAACATCGAATTTTGAATAAGGTATTCTGCCTTATTTGAACACGTGGTTAGATATAACAATTCTCTGGATTTCCGAGGTGCCTTCGTAAATGGTAAAGACTCTTGCATCTCGGTAATAACGTTCTACCGGATATTCCTTGATGTATCCGTAACCTCCGTGGACCTGAAGGGCTTTGGCTGTGACCCTGTTAACCATCTCAGAGGAAAAAAGTTTTGCCATTGAGGCCTGGGCCGTATAGTTTTCCCCCCTGTCTTTCATTGCAGAAGCAGACAGCATCAGTTGGCGGGCTGCCTCGATTTCCGTGGCCATATCGGCAACAATCCAGCGCAGGCCTTGAAACCTGGAAATAGACTGGCCGAACTGTTCTCTTTCTTTGGCGTACTGGACCGCAGCATCCAGAGCAGCCTGTGCCACCCCCACCGATTGGGCCGAAATACCGATCCTGCCACCGTCCAGACCGGTCATGGCAATTTTAAACCCTTCACCTTCTTCACCCAGCATGTCTTCTGCAGGGACACGGCAGTCTTCAAAAACAAGATCCACCGTATCCGACCCGCGAAGGCCCATTTTATCTTCCAGCGGCCCTGTAGTGAAGCCGGGGGTTCCCTTTTTTATAAGAAAAGCGCTGATTCCTTTGTGACGTTTGGTTTCATCCGTTTTGGCCGTTACGATGACTGTTCCTGCATTCTTGCCCGTGGTAATGAACCGTTTGGTTCCGTTTAAAATATAGCTGTCTCCGTCACGAACGGCTTTGGTGGTCTGTCGCACCGGATCCGACCCGGCATTCGGTTCCGTCAGGGCAAAGGCACCGATCACTTCACCGGTTGCCAGAGGCTTTAAAAAGCGCTGTTTTTGATCTTCGGTGCCGTATCTTAAGATGCTTTCACAAACGATTGAATTGTGAACCGACATGACCACAGCGGTAGAAGCGCAGGAATAGGCAACTTCGGAAAGGGCAAGGACGTAACTGATCGTATCCGCTCCTGAACCGTTATATTCGGGAGGAACCATCATTCCCATAAATCCGAGTTCCCCAAGCTGTTTCAAATTATCTCCAGGAAACTCTTTGGTCTTATCACGCTCTGCGGCGGTGGGGGCGATGACTTCCCGTGAAAAATCCCTGACCATTGTTTGAATCATTAATTGTTCATCAGTAAGCTTTATCGACATAAGTAAACTCCTCCAACTAAGACGATGAGGCAGGAAGGTGATATGACCGGGAAGCGAATTGGCTGTCTCTCACTTGTCTTCAGAATTTCCCGGTCTCCAGGCCCTCAAGCTCATGCTACGGTCCATAAATGACAACGATCAATTCTGCTTTTTCCTTGCCGGTATTTCTTAACATGTGTCTGATTCCGGAGTTGAAATGAAGTGATTCACCTTGTTTTAACTTGTTAATGTTCTCCCCCACAGTGATTTCAACCTTTCCCTTCAGCACATAAACAAATTCTTCTCCTTCGTGTTGATATCCAATCCCCTTGTGGTCCTTTAACGGATCAACCGTGACCTTAAAGGCTTTCAGGTGTTTGTTTTCAGCACCTGGCGTCAGCGTATCATAGGCATAATTTTCCGTGCGTGCCGTGTAGGCCTTTACACGCTTTTTGAGGGTGGATTCCTGTTGCCTTAGAAAAAATCCGGAGTCAATCTCTAAAGCTCTTGAAATCTGCAGAAGCGCTCCCACCGGTGGTATTTCCGTGCCGGCTTCTATCGCTTTTAGATAATCGACGGAAAAACCGGTTTCATTCGCAAGGGTGCTATAACTGGTTTTTTTTTGCATTCTGGCTTTTTTGATTTTTTTCCCCACGGGGTCTTGCGCTGCAGCCTTTTTGCGTGGCATAATACCTCCTTTTATTGGTTGGTGAAAATCTTGAGCAGTTCGTTTTACAAATTTGTCAATGTGGATGGCATGGTAAAAAGCCCCATCTGCCGCGTTGGTGAGGTTTTTCAGCCGATCGGCAAACCACCTGTATTGCCTCGTCCCTGAAAAACCATGGTGCCATGTATATGGAATTTTTTATCACGCCATCGATATTCGGTATATCATTGCTTTACCCTTATAAAGAATTTTTTTTTAATCAACAAGTAAAAATTTTAACCCGTTTTACTCAATTATAAACGCTTTCCCTGACAAACGCCTATTTATTCGCCACAGGGGGGTGCAACAAATCATACCCGGGAAATAAAAATGAATTTTGCCAACAAACTGGTTGCTCTGGATCGAATTTACCAGATTTATGATCATTTTACCAAAGGGCTTGACCTGGCATGTAAAAGATACTGTGCCGACTGCTGCACGCGTAATGTGACCCTGACCACCCTTGAAGGGTATAAAATTGCGGATTTTTTGAAGCAAAGGGGAAAAACGGATCTGTATGCCAACATTAAAACCGTTTTGTATAAAAAACGCTTTTCTCCCGAAATGACCATGAATATGCTGGCAGAACTGTGCCGTCAGGGAAAGGATATTCCTCAGGAGGAAATTGATGTCCGGTGGGGGGAATGTCCCCTTTTAACCAATAACGAATGTCCGATTTACCCGGTGAGGCCTTTTGGATGCCGGTGCTTTGTGTCAGGCACCCGTTGTGGGGAAACCGGTTATGCAGAAGTCGATCCCTTTGTTTTAACGGTTAATAGCCTATTTTTACAATACATCGAACACGTTGACCGGGACGGTTATTTTGGCAACCTGAGCGATGTTCTCCTGTTCATGAGAACTGATGAAAACGGCAAATTGCTCGAAAAAGGAAATTTAAATTATCAACAGACGCGGATGATACCCAACCGGCCGATGAAAGCCCTATTCGTCCCACCTGAACACAAAGCCAGGATAAAGCCGATCTTAAGCGCACTTAAAAACAGAACGGCATATTTGGGGTTGTAATCCATCCATCGGGACGGTATAAAAAACAAAGGGTGAGTGATGTTTTTATTACTCCCTGAAATACAACTGTAAAACCAGCATTGATAATGGGGTTACCTGGCTGAAATGAAAAACAAAAGCAAAAAAGCCCTGGTCACCGGGGGCGCCGGATTTATCGGGTCGCATCTTGCCGATGCCTTGGTGTCGGCCGGATGGCAGGTTTCAGTGATAGACAACCTGTCCACCGGGAAGCTTTCCAATCTGGAACAGGTTAGGGACAAAATATCATTTTATAAAGGGGACATCCTTGATGAAGTCGTTTTGCAGAAAGCGGTTAAAAACTGCGATGTGATATTCCACCAGGCAGCCATCGTTTCCGTGCCATTGTCTATAGAAAAACCTGTTCACTCGGCCAGGGTAAATGAAATGGGAACGCTTGCAGTGCTGGAGTCTGCCAGGAAAAACAACGTCAGGCGGGTGGTTAGCGCAAGCTCAAGTGCGGTTTACGGGGATGACCCACAGCTCCCCAAGAGTGAAAATATGGCTTTAAAACCGCTCAGTCCCTATGCGGTGCAAAAACTGGCCGGTGAATATTATTCCGCGCTCTACCACAAGCTTTACGGACTTGAAACCGTTTGTATGCGTTATTTTAATGTGTATGGACCGAGGCAGGATCCCACCTCTCCTTATTCCGGCGTTATTTCAATCTTTATGTCAAAGGCGGTGTCTCAAAAAACCCCTGTCATATATGGTGATGGAAATCAATACAGAGACTTTATTTTTATCCAGGATGTGGTAAAGGCAAACCTGCTGGCATCAAGCACTGATGGGGCAAGCGGGAAAGTGTTTAATGCCGGAACCGGTCAATATGTTACCATAAACGGGCTTTGGGAAATGGCATGTGAATTGTCGGGTGTAAATATCAAACCTGAACATGAAGCGCCCAAACCCGGTGATATTGTTGAATCTGTGGCAAATATCGATCAGGCCCGAAAAATTCTTGGATTTAACCCGGAGTATTCTTTTAAAAACGGGCTTGAGATCACCTTTAACTGGTATCAAAAAAACCGGTAACCTTTCACCGATTTTATTTCAGTGTTTCAGGGTGTTTAAACCCGTTTGAGCAGTGCATGAGTGCTGGCTGAAATACTTTCTCAAGGTCCAACCCCGGAAAATCTATATCTCCATATGTTTAAGGTAGTTTTTAACCTGTGGAATGATTTCATGCTCAGGGTATTTTTTTAATAAAGCGGATAAGATTTTTTTCGCCCGTGAGGGGTCCATCAGGCGGTCATGAAATATTTGTGCGCAGCGGTAATATGCCTTGGGCACCAGGACATCGTCCGGGAAGGCTTTAATCATACTGTTATAGGTTCTGATTGCTTCCTTTATTTTTCCGGTTTCGTTAAGCCAGCCGCCTATTTTAAAAAGGGCAAAAGAAGTGGAAATGAACTTCTGGTTCATCGCCAGGCACTTGGTGTATATTTCACAGGCTTTAATTTTTAAATTTTTATGAGCCAGTAAATCAAGGTGTGCCTTGCAGTGCTTGAGAATTTCGGGTTTTCGCTTTTTCATAATAAGTAGATTTAGATAGCGCTCTGAAAGAGTCACGTCTGTAATCGGGTGTGTTTTGGCGGTGTCTGCAATAAAGGAGATTGCGTCATCGAGCCTGCCGTCCTTTATCATTATATTGACCCGGTTGAGCATATTGGTTGTTTCATCTTTTTCAATTTCACTGGTTTTTACAGCCGACTCCTTGAAATCCTCATAATCAACCTGATACCCGATTTCTTCATGGTATTGCAGGATCACATAACCCATCAAATGGTAGGAAATGATGGTATAGTAGTTTTTAGCAAAACCGAAAAACAGTTCAAACATTTCAGCGGGTAAAAATTTAATGATATACTGGCCCAAAACAGCAGGGGCAGAGCCAAGGAGAAACAGAAAAAAGTACATCAAAAGATAGCCGCGGCCGATCCGAAAAGCCAGTCTGGTAAAAACCACCGGATTAACTGCATGCAAAAGGCTGTTGGTGGTAACCAGAAGTATGATTATGGCCGGAACATAAAAAAGGGCAAATATGAGAAATAGAACAGCCACAATGATACCGGCTGTGGGAATCAGCCAGGCAAATATAAACCCGATAATGATATAGATGGCAATCTGTTTGAACACCTGCATAAAATCTTCCGAAATCGTTTCTGAAGTAATCTTAGGCGGTGTAAGGTCTCCATGTGCAGTGGTTTTAAGTGCAGCAAAAGAATACTTAAACAGGATCCCCCATAGTACAATTTTGAGTAGTAAACCGATGATGGAAAGCTTGGAAAGAATCAGACCGGCTACGGACAGTATCACAATTAATGCCAGTGGCTGCAGTGAAAAGGGGTAGGTGAAAAATTTAGGCAGTCTGCTCCAGAATGGTTCAATGATGTTGGCAACTCCGACCCAGCTGGCCTCGACATTGCACTTGGGGCATAAATGAATGCTTTCATTTTTAAGAGCGCCAACTTTTTTCCTGGCCACAATACAATCCGGGCAAAAGTACGAGCCACACTTCGGGCAATTCCAGTAAGCCGGTTTGGTCGCATGGTATTCGCAGAATTGTTTCATGGCTGGCGCATCAAATATGTTAAGAACAAAGCATAACAAATTTACAAAACGATTTATTATTACATATTTAGCCGGGTTGAGGCAAGCAATAAAAATTATTATGGCAAATAATACCGTGTGATATGGGTCAGGTCAGAGACAAACGGCCAGACCGAATGGATTAACCCATGTTACAAGTTACGGGTTGCGAGTTATAAAATGAATTCTAGCTAATTTTTAATAGAAAAAATGGTAATATTTCCCATTGCTATGACTTTACAACTATTTGAAGTTGTTATATTATTCGTGTTTGGTGCCTCAATTTTTTTTAACTCGTAACCCGCAACCCGCAACTTGTGGTGTATACTATGGAACCCTTTACAGGGGTAATCAAAGCCAGTACCTCTGGTTCCGGATATTTATTTTGTGTTATTTGCCGCTTTGTGATTAGTAACTACTTAGGTGTTTAGGTTGAAGACTAAAGACGGTTAGGGAAAAGCGTATTTTAAAGCCATGTTTGATGTAAGAATCACATTCCGCCAAAGTACTGCAATCGTACTTTTCTGACCCCTTCAGCCTGACTACGTAAGTAGTCACATAAATTTCTGAAAAATGGCGAAAAAGACAGTCATGAAATCATCTTTGCCCATTGTCATTTCTGCATCCAGAAGAACCGATATACCCGCTTTTTATATGCCGTGGTTTATGGACCGGATAGAAAAGGGGAGTTTTGCGGTCACAAATCCGTATAATAGGCACGTTTCCCATGTACCTGTCACCCGTGAAAAGGTTCACAGTATTGTATTCTGGTCAAAAAATTTCAGGCCGTTTATGGAAAACGGTTATGGGGATGAGCTGCAGAAAAGGGGATATCATCTGTTCTTTAATTTCACCATAAATTCTCACTCACCTTTGCTTGAACCGAATTTACCTTGTTTGACCGATAGTCTGGATCAGCTTGAATCTCTTTGTCGCCGTTTTGGTTCAAATGCGATTAACTGGAGATTCGATCCAATATGTTTTTATCAAACCAGGGGAAGGCGGACGATGGATAACCTGCACGATTTTTCCCTTATTGCGGATAAGGCATCGAGCTGCGGTATCAAGCGATGTATTACCAGCTTTATGGATCACTATCCGAAGATTAACAAAAGAACATCACAAATGCGGGATTTTTCTTTTATCGATCCGGTTCTTGAAAAAAAAAAAGAGATTGTGTTAAAAATGGCAACAACTCTGGCTGAAAAAAAAATAAGTCTGCAAACCTGTTGTGAAAAAGAAGTCATTGACGTACTTCCTTTGGACAGCGGCATTTCTCCAAGCTCGTGTATACCGAATGATCTCTTAGTAGAAATATTCGGTGGCAGGCTTTCCATGAGAAAAGATACCGGCCAGCGTATTAAAAGCGGGTGTGGGTGTAAAGTATCTGTGGATATCGGCTCATACGACCGCCATCCCTGTTATCACAACTGTCTTTTTTGTTATGCCAATCCGGCTAAAAGGCCGGAAGGCATGGAGGAGGGGAAGTCAGGAAACCGAAAACCTGGAGGCCCTGAAGCTTAAATAAAACTGATCCTACTTGAAGTTTATAATAATTTAGGTCTTAAAAAAAAGATTTACCACGGATTTCCACGGAAAGACACTGAATTTTATTAAGGTTTTTGATACCCCGACCGGTTGCGGCGGGGAGCTTCATTTTTTAATATCTGTGAAGTTTCCGTGAAACTCCGTGGTAAAAACATTGCGAAAATGAAAATCGGCAAACTTATACTTGATAATCCGGTTATTCTGGCACCTCTGGCGGGTATCACCAACCTTCCGTTTCGCATGATGGCTAAAGATGCGGGCTGTGGGCTGGTCTGTTCGGAAATGATAAGTGCGAACGGACTTGTCCATCGATCGATAAAGACGGAAAAAATGCTTGACAGCCATCCTCGAGAGAAACCCCTTTGCATACAGATAGTTGGCTCTGATCCATTAATCATGGCGGATGCGGCAATGATTGTGGAAAACTCGGGGGCGGATATTGTGGACATCAATTTTGGCTGCTCGGTTAAAAAAGTGGTTAAAACAGGGGCCGGTGTTGCCCTGATGAGGAATTCGAAGCAGGCAGAACAATTGCTCGAAACGGTTCGCAAAACAGTAAAAATTCCCCTGACCATAAAGATAAGAACCGGATGGGATCAGTCAGGCACCCAGGCCATGGAAATAGCCGAGATTGCTCAGGCGTGCGGTGTTGATGCGATTGCAGTACATCCACGCACAGCGTCCCAAGGGTTTAAGGGCGTGGCGGATTGGTCAATTATTTCGGCAGTTAAAAAAAAGGTTTCCATCCCGGTGATAGGCAACGGGGACATTGTAAATCCAGAAGATGCCATACGGATGCTTGATGAGACAGGTTGCAATGCAGTGATGATAGGGAGAGCGGCAATCGGAAATCCATCCATTTTTTCCCAGGTACTGGCTCTTTTACGGGGCGAGGAAATGCCTCAAAGGGATACTCTTTCGCGTTTTGATATAATGATCAAATACCTGAAAGATTCCGTAGAATACCTTGGTGAAAAGCAAGCATGTTTTATGATGCGCAGCCGTCTTGGCTGGTTTGTTAAGGGAATGCGTTTTAGCAGCAGTTTCCGAGAATCCATCAAGCATATTTCGTCTGAAGAACAGGCGCTTGACCTGATCAGATCATACCAGGACATGGTGATGCAAACATGAAAACTTGACAACTTTCAATAGATGAGCATAAATAACGCCAAATATAAAAACCTAATATTTAATGGAGCATTGAATGAACGGCTTGCTGTTTATTGACGATGAAGAAGGGGTGCGGCGTTCGCTGCTTCGCGCACTGAAAAGAGAAACCTATCCAACCTATGCCGTGGAGAACGGAGAAGAAGGAATCGAATTTTTAAAAAATAATATTTCCAGTATAGCAACCGTGATTTCAGACTACAAAATGCCTGGATTGGACGGCCTTGAAACCCTGACAGTCATCGGTTCACTAAATCCTGAAATAACCAGGATCATCCTCACCGGCTACGCCACCATGGAAGCCGCCATCCATGCCACCAATGAAGGAATAGACGGTTTTTTAACCAAACCGTTTGATAATATAGAGCTCAGGGCCAAAATTCGGGAGATCTCCGTACGAAAACACCTCAGGCAGTTTGTACCGGAGCAGGTTTACCGGGAGATGGAAAGCTCTTCAGGATTTCTCGAATCCAGATTTCATGAGGTATCCGTTCTGTTTTGTGATATCAGGGGATTTACCAGAATGTCACAGGATGCATCACCGGAGGTCATCGCATCTTTTTTAAATAATCAGTTTTTTATACCTTTGGGAGAGATTGCCTATAGATTCAACGGAATAGTGGATAAACATATTGGTGACAGCATTATGGTCGTATTCAGTTCAACTGACGGGAGCTCCAGTGATACGGCAAATGCGGTGAAGTCGGCGCTGGCTATGCAAAAAAAGGCCAGGCAGATAAATGATGAGCTGCGGGATAAAAAGGGGCTTAAGCTTGATATCGGAATAGGCATATCAACAGGAAGTGTTTTTTCCGGAATCCTGGGATCGCTGCGGAAAAAGGAATTTACCTCCATTGGAATGGCTGTCAATGTGGCGGCAAGGCTGGAAAGTTTGGCAGGGAAAGAAGAAATTCTGATAAGCGAAAGCGCTTTTGAAAAACTTTCAAATCCGGTGCTTCCGGATGGAATAGAGGCAGTGGCTCTGCCACCGGCAACCATTAAAGGACTTGAAGATCCGATGGTCATTTACAGGATAAGTGATTAAACTGCAGACAGTTATCCTGACTTATTAAGAGCTTTAAGACAAATTCAAACTTTCGAATTTGTGTTGAACCGCAGAATATCGAACAGGGAATAATGAATATCGAAGTAAGGTATTCTATCATTTTAGTAATATAAAGGAAGGATAAGAGCGATTCCATACTTCATCATTCGAAATTCCTTGTTCGATATTCAAATAATGCTTTTTAGAATTAGTAATATCTCAACAGAAACAACCAAATTTTCAAAAAGCTAAATTATTACTCATTTTTTAATTTTTACACTGCCTCCTTCCACGAGGTGACTGCCGGAATAAAGAACAGCTTCACAGCTATCGGCGTAAACCGTAATCAGTTTTACTTCTCCTGTTTTATACCCAGGCATACGGAAGCGATGTCCGTCAACTCCTTCAATGGTTTTGCCCGGGGCAAAAACTTCAAGCAAAGCTCCCGGCACAAGTCCAACTTCTTTTCCCGATGATATGACTATATGGTTTTCAGTGACTGAGGTAATGTATCCCTGCCAGGGCGCATTATTAACCGCGTGGCAAATCTTTTCGGCGATATCTTCGGAAATTTTTAAAAATATATCATCCACTTCAGAGAGACTTACCACTTCTTTTTTTTTGTAAAGCTCCAGTTCAAGTTCATCAACTTCTATTGCTTCGCTGTATCCTTCATCGATGAGCTTCACGCCTGTTTCTGTATCATATACGTCAATTTTAACCTGAAAATAAATAAACTGGTGTAAATCTCTAAAAAAGATAATCCCCCTTTTTTCTTCTTTTCCGGTAATACCCATGATTTCGCCGATTACAATCGCATTCATCCCCGCTTGTCTTCCGAGTTGGGCAAGGCCAAGGTTGTCAATGCTTTCAGTATCTTTCAAGGGAGTATTGACCAGAAAATCGGGATAGTTCGCATCACCCGGCTTTACCAAAAGCATATCAGCACATGAATCGGATATCGATTCTAATAAATAGTGCTGAAAGACTTTTTCATAGCTGCGGTCTTTAAAAGAGGTTTTGTTTTTAACCACGGCAATGCCGACCTTTTTGGCCGGATCGCTGATTGGATTAGTTGTCTGACCTGATTTGTTGTTAGTAGAGGAAAGGGATGAACATCCTGTAACCAGGAAAAAGCAAGTCAACGACAAGGGAAGAGCACACTTATAGTGAAATCGGTGAATCCATTTATTGATGCAGCCAAATATCATTTTTTCTCGCTAAACTCCACGCGTGTTTGGGTGGTTATCCCACCTCTTGAGGTAAAGTCTCCGGTGACCTCCATCCATTTTGGAGCGAGTTTAGCCACCAGGTCATCTAAAATCCGGTTAACCACATGTTCATAGAATATTCCCACGTTTCTGTACTGCAGCAAGTAAAATTTTAAAGATTTTAATTCAATAATTGCTTTTGCTGGGCGGTACTTTACAGTGATACACCCAAAGTCAGGTAGTCCGGTCATGGGGCACACCGAGGTGAATTCCGGCTGTTTGATAACGATGTGGATATCCCGGTTAGATTTATATTCCAGGGGCTCAAGGATGTCCGCCTGAACCGTTTCCGGTTTTATAATATTATATTTAATTTTTTTATCATCCGATGATGCTCCAGATAACACCATTTTTTTATCCTTTTCATCGGGAGGCGGTTTCGATTCCCGCTACGAGCGGGAAACATTTTACAACGGCCTCCAAGGCTTTAAGGTTTGTTTTTTAATTCCGCCTAGGTGAGAATAAAACTGGTACATTTTGTTAAAGAAAAATATTCACTTATTACGAAACGAATAGAGACCTTTGCAAAATAGTAATTTTTGTCAGACGCTGAAATCGGGCAAAAAGTGCCGTTTTACAAAGGTCTCTAATATATATGCCTGACTCTATTAGTCAAGAGCAATAAAAAATTCTGCTCCGCTTTAACCTCAAATCAGAGTAACATACTGATTTATATTCATATTGTGACTTACGAACCCGTTTAACTATAGAACCATATAAAATTTTGATCAGCTCATCATTTTTCCGCTACAGTTTTTTCATTAAAGGCCGATATAGTCATATAGATAAGAAATAGCCGGTTAGGGCTTGAAACTGGAAATTGGAAATTTGGGGGAAAAATTCGGCCCTAAATTGAATGTCTTCATCCATATTTATGAAATCGTGAAAAACATCGCCAACACCGTCAAGTAGATCTTCCCGGAAATTTACCGCATGTATGATGAAAATAGAAAAACGATCCTTTTTGTAGATGATGAAAAGAGCATTTTAGGTATTACCAGTGAATATTTCCAGCGCAAGGGATATCGTGTGGTAACGGCCAATAACGGGGTTGAGGCGAAAAAAATACTTGAGCAGGAGCAAATTGACTGTTGTTTTACCGATATCAATATGCCTGAAATGAACGGCCTTGAGCTCGCCGAGCATATATGGATAACCGATAATACCATACCGGTAGTGATTATGACGGCATATCCTTCATTGGATAATACCATCAGAACCATTCAAAATGGCGTGGTTGATTTTTTAACCAAACCGGTCAACTTGAATCAGATGGAACTTTGCGCTCAGCGGGTGCTTCATCAACGCCAACTGTTTATTGAAAATCTGCTGTTAAAAAAAGAAGTGGAGGGTAAGACACGGCTGGAAAAGTTAAACCAGGAACTTCTGCATAAGGTGGATGAACTTCACACCTTAAACAAGATCATGAACGTATTTTCCAGCATTGGTATCAGTTCTGATGTATTCAAGCGACTGGTGGATATGACTGTTAAAATTTCTCATGCAGATGAATCGCACTTTTTTGTGATTGATGAGAAAATGAAAACCCCCATAGAAGTCACCGCTTCTGCTGCCGATAAAAAAAGCCCAGATATTGAAGCCCTCATTTCAAACACGGATGACCGTTCATTTACCGAAACAGGTATCAATAAGATAATTATGGAAAGTGTAGCGGATGAAATGCCGCTGCTGGTGTCAAGGAACAATGGAACCTATGGTTTACCTGATGCAATACTGTCATTTATGATTGTTCCCCTGGTGATCAGGGACAAAGTTTTTGGTGTATTGACCGCATCAATAAAAAACGGAACAAAGAGATTCACTGAGAATGACCTGTATTATCTCTCATTCATGGCGCATAATGCCGGTTTTGCCATTGAAAATCTGGCCCTGTATGAAAATATTTATGAGAATCTGTTTGCCACACTGTATGCATTTGTAAATACAATAGAAGCCAGAGACCCTTATACCAGGCAACATTCGACCCGGGTGACCAGTATCGCTATAGTGATCGGAAAAGAACTCGGGTGTACATCCGAGGAGCTGGACATCCTAAATGTCGCCGGCCATCTTCATGATATAGGAAAAATAGGCATACGGGATGATATCCTGCTTAAACCCGGCAGACTTACCCCGGAAGAATTCGAAAAGATCAAGGAGCACCCGGTAATTGGGGCAAACATAGTCAAGCAGCTGGGTCAGTGGGACCGGGAAATGGAGGTAATAAGATGCCACCATGAGCGTTTTGATGGCGCCGGTTATCCTGATGGGTTAAAAGGGGAAGAGATTCCTTTCCTGGGTCGTATTCTTGCAGTAGCCGACGTCTATGACGCGATTGCGTCAGATCGTGCCTACAGAAAAAAGATGGAAGAAAAAAGGATCTTAAAGATCATTAATGAAGGCGCCGGAACCCAGTTTGATCCTCAGATTGTAAAGGCTTTTCTAAAGGTCTATAAAGAAGGGAAAATTCAAGCAGTTTAACATTTGTAAAAATACTCAACATACCCACTGGGATGCCCGTGGTTTTTGCATATCCTTATGCATCAAGATCTTCGCACATATCTTCATAACAAATCAACCAACTTGGCTCAGGATACCTTTTTTCTTTGACACACGAAATCCTTTGCCTTAAATAAAGACCTGTGAGAGGCATATAACACCAAACAGCAATAAATAAGGTATCTGAAATGGCATCCATGGATGAACAGGTTTTAAGGGCGGCAAAAGAAATCGTGGTTAAATTTATTGAAGGCGGTAGGGTTTCTCCTGCCGGGTTTAGTGAAACATTTAAAGACATTTACCGTACTGTGGAAGAAACCGTCAAAGGGCCAAAGGAAAATTCCGGGGGTAAAAAACAAAGCGAACACAAGGATCAATAGATTTACGGCATAATGCCATACTTTTTAAGTTTTTTATGCAGTGTTTTCCTGGTGATTCCCAGCCGTCTGGCTGATTCGCTTTTGTTGCCATTTGCCGCTTTAAGCGTTTTTATCACCACTCTTCTTTCCATATCTTCCAGAGTCGTCATTTCATTGATATCTTCTAAAACCGGCGTGCTTTTCACCGTCCAGTCCAAAGGTGTTTGCATAATTGCAAGGTTTTTCCTGTCAATGTACTCTCCCCTGGCCAGGACTACCGCCCTTTCTACTGAATTCATCAATTCTCGCACATTTCCCGGCCAGTCGTATCGGATCAGATGATCAATCGCTTTGGGCGTAAACCCTTTTATCTGTTTTCGATTTTTCGCTGCAAAATCCTGCAGAAAATGCTGGGCCAGAAGAACAATGTCATCCCTTCTTTTCCTTAAGGGAGGGATATCCAGGCTGATGACGTTCAGGCGGTAGAAGAGATCTTCACGAAATGAACCTTCGGTTATCATCGTCATTAGATCACGATTGGTGGCGCCGATGACACGGACATCCACTTTAATGGCTCCATCTCCCCCCACTCGGGTAATCTCCCTTTCCTGTAAAACTCGTAAAAGTTTTACCTGCATGGCCAGGCTCATTTCGCTGACTTCATCTAAAAACAGACTCCCTTTATGGGCCTGAACAAACCGTCCATCCTTTCTTTTATCAGCCCCGGTGAATGCTCCTTTTTCATGGCCGAAAAGTTCCGACTCAAGGAGGGTTTCCGTAATAGCGGCACAGTTAATCCTAACAAAGGGGCCGTCTTTTCTGGGGCTGTTAAAATGAATCGCCCCTGCGATCAGTTCTTTGCCGGTCCCGGATTCGCCGTTTATCAGAACCGTTGCTTCTGACGCAGCCACCTGGGCAACTGTTTCCAGAAGATTAATCATCGCCGGACTCTTCCCGATAATATTCTGCCGGTCAAAATGTCTTCCCAGACTTTCCTTTAGAATACGATTTTCCTCTTTTAGCCGAATGTGTTCCATGGCCCTTTTAATGATTATCTTCAGCTTGTCAAAATCCAGCGGTTTGGTCAGATAATCGTAGGCTCCTTTTTTTATGGCCTCAACGGCTGTCTCAAGGGATGAATATGCCGTCATAATGATGACAGGGATGGCAGGATTAAAAGCTTTTATTTCATCTAAAGCCTCAAGACCTGAAACCTTTAACATGCGGACATCCATTAAAACCAGGTCAAAGGGTCGTTGTTTGACCTGTTTTATGGCCGTTGACCCGTCATCCGCCTCAATAATATTGTATTGCCACCCGCTTAACAGGGTCTTTAACATGGTGCGATGGGCGCTGTCGTCATCCACCACCAGTATGTCGCTTTTATTATTCATCAATGTTTATCTCTAAAGGAAATTGGTAGAAATAGGATAACCGCGGTGCCCTTTCCCGGACTGCTTTCAACTTTCATCTTTCCATCGTGTGCCTCTATGATATTATGCACGATCGCCAGGCCAAGGCCTGTGCCGGATGGTTTGGTGGTAAAATAGGGATCAAATATTTGAGGGAGCGCTTCTTTTTTTATGCCGCAACCGGTATCTGTCACACTTATTTTAATCCATTTGCTTTCCTCATCCCATATAAGGGCAATGGTCAGGCGTCCCCCGTTTTCCATGGCTTCTATGGCATTTAAGTAAAGGTTTAACAGAACCTGGTTAATACGGTCCGGATCGATCAACACTTCATTCACCGATGACGGGAAGTCGGTTTCCACTTTTATATTCTTTGCCAAAGCCTCATTTTCAATAAGTTTTAGGGAGTTATTTATCACCACTTCAATAGGAGTTGATTTTTTTGCGATGGTGACCGGTCTGGCAAATTCCAAAAGCTGACCGACCACCCGGTTTAATCTTTCAACCTCCTGGATCATGATATCGGCAGTTTGCTGGTCATCTTTATTTTCACGGTATCTGTCCTTAAAGTAAGTGGCAAATCCTTTGATCGAGCTTAACGGATTTCGTATCTCATGGGCCACCCCTGCCGCCAGTCTCCCTATGGAGGCAAGTCGCTGGTTCCTGGCAATCTCTCTTCTTAAAGCCTGAAGTTCTCTCAGATCTTTAAAAAGAAGAATATGTCCTAAAAAAGTCCCATCCTCATCGTGCAGCAATGTGGCGCTGACCTGCAGGGGAATGCGCCTGCCGTTCTGCATCAGACAATTTATCTCTTGTTCTACAATACCCTTTTTAATATCCGGGCGTTGTATCTGCTGTAAAAGTTCTGGGGGAAGTATTTCTTTGGCTTTCTTTTTTAATACTTTTTCAATTGAAATTCCCAGAACGGCCTCTGCCACGTGATTGAAAGATACGATTTTTTCGCTATCGTCAATGGCAATCAAACCAATGGGAACATTTTCCACCAGATTGTCGGAAAATGCCTTTACTCTGGAAAGAGAGGCTTTGGCAGTACGATAACTGTGGGTCAAAAAAAGAAAAATGATCCCGGCAAATCCGATTAACAGCAGGATAAGGCCCATAACCACTGTATGTCTTGCGTCTGCCTTTTGGGCCGCTTCGATGGTTTCCATGTTCAGTCCTACAAAGATAATTTGGGGATCTAACAGAACATCTCGTGGCACGTGCAGATGGTGCCTGGGGTTGAGATGGAATAGCATACGCCCATGTGGTTTTCCCCTGGGGCCACCGGTGGGTGAAAACCTTCTAAAGACTTCAAAAATATTCTTTCCATCAGGGAAGGATTTATAACGCCATTGTTCCAATGAAATAGCAGACATTTTTTTAAGGTCTAAATCGTTTGCGTATGTTTTACCAATTTGAGAAAGATCGCTGTGGGCCAGGATAACCCCGTTTGGATTTACCACAAGTAGATAAACAATATCGGGTAGCTGGGCGGTTTCGGTAAGAAGCCTTTGCAGCTTAAAATCGCTTCGCATTCGACCCATCATTCCTGTGCGGGTGCCTGCTTCAAAAGACCTGATCAGGGCCGCCCCTTTCTCCAGAAGAAGACGAACGCTGTTTTCCTTCTGGCGGTTCAGGTTTTCCCTTATCATCAAAGCAAAAATAGGAAGCAGCACCACCACTGCTCCAATAAATATCCAGGGAGGAACACCTGCCCAAAATCTTTTCTTTTTTGTTTTACTTGCCATGCTAATATTTAAAGCAAATTCAGTGCCAATTTACAGGGTAACATGACATTCAAACTTATGGATTCCCTAAAATGAAACATGCAGTTCTTTCAGGGCTGTGAATAACGAAAATAGATGGGTGCATGTCACCTGTTGCGGGTTTCATGATACGAGTTGCCGGTCATAAAAAAGGAATAGTCCCGATCGACAACTCGCATCTTGTTTCCCGTAACCCGAAGCATCTGAAACCAAGTGTATACTTTTTACCCGTTTATCATCAAATAACCACTTCACCTGGGTACATAGTATCCACCATTGTGTTTTCCTAATCAAGATATATTTTAATGCCACCCCAATGAATAAAAAAAATTGTAATAATACATTATAATTCAAATATGTTATGAAATATTTAGTTTTATAATTCAAATCTGGCACACAACTTGCTCAAGTAGTGTTTCAAATCGCGATTAAAACAATGATTAAAAAGCAAACCACATTTAAACACAAAGGAGACATAAAATGAAAATTCAAAGTTTAACTAAAACACTCATCGTTTTAACACTGGTTGCCATCATGGGGGTGGGGGTAACCGCATTTGCCGGCAAGGGTAAGGGAAACGCTGGTTATGCCCAAAGCGGTCAGGAATACGGCCAGTACGGGTGTGACGGTTCCGGGTACGGAAAGTATCACAAAGGGTATGGCAAGCGTGGATTCAGGGGAAATCTGAGTGAAGAGGAAATAGCAAAGCTAAATGAAGAGCGGAACGCATTTTTCCAAGCAACTGAGGAACTCAGGAGAAATATTTATCAAAAGCGTCTGGAACTAAACAGCGAACTGGCCAAAAAAAATCCAGATGCTAAAAAGGCGGGAGCTTTGCAAAAGGAACTGTCCGGTTTAAAAGGTCAGTTGGACCAGCAACGACTCCAGCACCGTATCAGAATGAACAAGATTAGTCCTGACCTGGGACGGATGGGTCCCGGTTTTGGCCACAAGGGCCGTGGGTTTCATGGCGGAGAAATGGGACGCTGGCAGGGCAGTCAGGGCCGCTGCTGGTAAAAACTGAAATAAAAATGATCAAAAAAAGGGGGGCACTTGTCCCCCTTTTTTCTTAATGATGATGTCGTCCTGCACAGAATCAATGATAGGCCGCCATTGTTTTCCGATATCCATATTGCCCTCACAATGATTAACACTGTTAATTAGTGTCGATCCATAAATAGACAAATTTACTACTGAACGACAGGTCAAAATAAGATGCCGGTTCAGAATAGTACAAAGTCGGGATCGAATTCGTTCCGAAAATGAGCATATGCTCAA
>JAXHVO010000002.1 GCA_034189135.1 Thermodesulfobacteriota bacterium
AGTATAACTGTTTTTGAACAAAGGCTTATTTCACAGGCCATTACGCCAATTGATTACAAAAATAAAATTACTAGTGGCCATATCCAGCTGAATTTATTCGATTCTTAACCGGACACTAATGGTTTACAGTAATTCTCAAAAATATGTTCCGTTTTAAATGAGGAAACTGTCTGAGTGAATTAGAAATTGTTAAGAAAGAACTTAAGTACAATATTGTTTATTTATTGAAGTAGTTGTCATACCGAAACTAATTATTATAAAGACAGTGAGTTTTTTCTTTACAATTTCTTATAAACGAGTTTTTCATTGTTTAAAACGGAATATATTTTTGAGAAACAGTATAAATCTCTGGTGTTCCTAATTCTATTAAAATTAACGGAACCCCTTAAATAGGTTCTTAAATTATTTTTTATAGGTTATTGAATTTCCGATACGTTTAATTAGTGATAGCGTCGTAAAAAGCTCCATCTACTGCATTTCAGTGTTTTTTCAGATGCTCGAGATAATACCTGTATTGCCTACCACTCCGCCTTTTTATCCCGCTGATTTTTAGCGGGGGTATATGAAGCTTTCTACTTAGCCATTGGTGAACTTTTTATGATTTTATCAATCAGTGGCTATTCATTAGGAAACAATGATATTCCGTAAAGCGGATAATTTTTTATTATTCCATCATGTTTGAAATTCATCAGAGTGGCGCGTGACAATACATCAGGCTGATATTTTTCAGCATATATCTTAAGGCTTTTTTTCTTTTTACTAAAACCGGATTTGACCTCCAGCGGAAATATCTGCTCATGAAGCTGTAAAAGAAAATCAATCTCTGCCGAACTCTTAGCTGTCCAGTAGTATAATTCTTTATGATTATGCGCTTTCAGCTCCTGAGCGACAAAACTTTCAGTAAAAGCACCGTTGTATTCTGAAAACAGACGGTTTTTTTCCATTATCGTTTTCTGTGACAAATCAATCATGGAACCAAGAAGTCCTATGTCAAACAAAAAAATTTTAAATATATTTTCTTCCCTATAACCGCTAAGCGGAATTTTGGGAACTTTTACATTATATGACTTATAAACAAGCCCGGCATCCACCAGCCATTGAAGTGCCTCGGCATAATCCCGTGAACGAGCGTTTTTAGAAATCTGAGAAAACATAAATTTTTTATTTTCTTTAGCCAGTTGACCGGGGATAGCATTCCATATACTGGTAATTTTTATAGCATCCGATTTTGAAGCATATTTTGAGAAATCAAATGCATATGCAGAAAGAATTTCGCTTTGGACTTTCCTTACTTTTTTTAAGTCACCATCCGTTTTGTATTTTAGGATGGCTTCAGGCATACCACCGATAAAAAAATAGAGTCTTAAAAAATCAGTTAAATCGGCGTGAAAACTGGCTTCAATTGGTTGGAAATCCTTTTTATTTTGGAGATAATTACGAAGTTGTGATTTGCCGATACCATTTAGAAATTCTCTAAACGAAAAAGGAAACAGATCAAGAAAATTTACTTTTCCCACAGGAAATGGCGCGGATTGGCCGACTTTGATCCCCAGAAGGGATCCGGCGGATACGATATGGTACTGGTTTGCATTCTCATGGAAATATTTTAGACTGTTTAAAGTTTCTGGTGAATTTTGAATCTCATCAAATATGATCAGGGTCTTTTCAGGGTCAATGTTTGACTCAAGATAAATTGAAAGCTTTTCAATAATTCTATCGGTCTGAATTTTTCCTTGAAAAAAGTCATTCAGATTCGGATCTCCCTCAAAATTAAAATAGGCAACACCGTGATATTCGTTTCTTCCAAATGCATTGAGAATATAAGTTTTTCCTACCTGCCTGGCTCCTTTCAAAATAAGAGGTTTGCGGTCAACATCATTTTTCCATTTAAGCAGCTCATTATATAAATCTCGTTTCATGGATAATCTAATATCAATTAATGTGAAAATTATCAAGATTTATATCATAAAAATGTGAAATATTTTCATTTTTATGCCGGATAAATGTGAAATTATGTACTAAAAGAGATAAAAGCAGGTAAAAAATTGTTTCAGGTAGGGAGATAAAAATTTAGACTATTTCAACCACACCGATATCAGCTTTACTGCGATATCTCTTGCTGTTGGTGGCAATATGGCACGGTTGTTTTTATCGGTAAAAGATCTGATAAACGGGTGGTTTTCAAACTCATCAATAAATATATTATCAATGACAAACTGGGTAAAGCGATCCTCTTTATCGATATGACCCTGCTCGCGTAGTTTTTTTCGATACATGGCGATAGAAAATTTTTTAATCTGCGGTATTACTTTGTCTTTAAAATCTTTTAAATAGGATTTGCTGACACCCATTTCCTCTGCAAGCCAGTGGATGAGGGTATCTTCATCCTGTTGATAGTGTTTTTCGATAAACTGTTTCGCCGCAGGTACTGACATCTGTTCCGATATATAACTGATCAACATCGCAAGAATTTCTTCGTTATGTCGAAAATTAGCAAGCGCATAATTTTGAAACACCACAGGAACTTCATCATTAAGAATGATTTGCAGGATGCTTTTGTCGTTTTGTGAAACCAATGAGGATTTTTGCCGGAGCAAATCGTATTTGCGCTTAATCATAGGAAAAACATCGGTCACGAAAGTGTCTGCATCATTTTTATCAATGCCCAGCTCTTTTGTAAAATAGGCAGGATTTATATTTTTTCCTGCAAAAAAGTGGTCTCTGCTAGTTTTCTCCATAAAACAACAGTCCGGTTATAGTAGTTGTCATACATATGTTCCGTTTTAGCGGACAAGTATACGAGTTATTCATCGTTTAAAACAAAATATATTCATTAGAAACAAACAGTCGTTTTTCAATCTTAAGGTTAAGAAGTTATGGGAACATTCACCGTGTATTTTCCTGCCGGAAGATAGCTTTTGAGAAATTGCGGATTAAGCTCCTTTATTGCTTTAAAGTCAGTGCCAAAAAAATGAGCAAACTCAGTGATATAAATTGTCTTTTTAATGTTTACGTGTATTCTATCGTATTCTTGCGGCTTGTAAGCACGCTCCGGTGGAAAATGATAACCGTATCGGTCAGGATTTTCCATCACTATTTTGATGGCTGCAATCCTGAAAATATATCGTTCGGTTTCCAATGGAAGATTGAGCCTGTAATAATCACTGGTTTTTTGCTCGCGAATGGCTTTTCGGATACGCGTTTCCCCACCATTATATGCAGCAAGAGCCAGTGCCCAGGTGTGGAATTTGCGCTTAAGAAATTTTAAGTACTTAATGGCCGCTTTAGTGGAATGCTCAAAATTCAGTCGTTCATCCACCATATTGTCCTTTCTCAGACCATTACTTCGAGCAGCAAGCCTCATAAACTGCCACATCCCTTTTGCCCCTTTACGTGATCGAGAATAGGTCAGCAATGCGCTTTCCGCCACGGCAATGTACTTTAAGTCCATGGGCATATCTGCTTCGGAGAGCTTTTTTTCAATATAGGGGAAGTATCTCCCGGCCCGTTTCAAATACATAAAAACCTGCGCACGATCCCACACCGTTATATTAAATTCCCGATCCAGCATTTCCCATACCTGAGGATTCTCCAGAGGTATCATTTCGCCGCAGAGAGATAAAGTTTTCGGCAAGGAAAAATCTTGAACCGTCGGTAAAGCAGCGGCAGTCTCCGGTATTTTTACATCAGGCCCTATAATATCGCCGTAAACCATGTTATTACATGAAAAAGCGGCAATTAAACCAGCGGCGAAGAAAAAACCGGAAAATAATATCATCTTGATTTTCTTATTCATAACCTAACCCTCTTGTCTCTTCTTCAGCAATTTTCTGTATTATTACGGGTAAAGCAACCTTCTGGGAAATGAATACCACACCTTTCCTGCAGACAAATCGGAGGTGATCTAATATATTTTACAAAGAGGAAAAAATGGTGTGATCCTCTGGACAATTTGCCGGATGTCCCAAGGATTAAGCTGCTACGTCTTATGAGTCCTTTTGACTATATACTTTTTTATCCTGTTGCCATCCATCTCCTTTACCGTAACGGTAAAACCCCCCATTTGGATCTCTTCTTTCTCCAGGGGAATTCTTTCAATCTGGCCAAGAACATACCCGGAAAAAGTATCATATTCCTTTTTATCCGGTATATTCATATGTATCTTCTGGTTCACCTCATCAATATCAGTCTTGCCCAAAACAATCCATTCATCTTTTTTTATCGGTTTAATAAGTGGTTCATATTTATCTGTTTCATCGCTTATTTCTCCGACTATTTCTTCAAGCGCATCTTCCAGTGTGATCAGGCCGGATACACCTCCGTGTTCATCTACCACAATCGCTAAATGGTCTTTCCTTTTTTTGAACTGGTGAAGAAGTGAATCGAGTTTAACGTATTCCGGAATAAAATAAGGCCTGCGCATGATTTTTCTGACATTAATGGCTTCATCACATGCCGATTGATGCATAAAGAGATCCTTGATGTTTAGAATACCAATCACATGGTCTAAATCTTTTTCAATCACCGGGATTCGGGTAAACCCCGGCTTAACCACATCTTCGACCTTGAGTTCCTTATCGGCTTCGATCACAAACATATCGCCCCTAGGGGTCATTATTTCCGAAGCATTGGTATCATCAAATTCGAAGATATTGTGAATAAATTCCTTTTCTTCTTTCCCTATCTCTCCTTCCTCTTCCACGACCTCGACAAAGGTCATTAATTCTTCTTCCGTTATTCTTGGCTTACCCTTTATTTTTCCGGTAAACCGGGGAATAAAATTAAGAAAAACGATAATTGGGAAAAAGACAACCGATAGCCAGTAAATGGGAAATATCACCAGCCTGGCAATCAGGATGTTGTTTCTGGTGGCAATCGATTTGGGAAATATCTCACCAAAGATTAAAATAAGCAGCGTCATGATTCCGGTTGCAATCCCAACCGCATTACTTGAAACAATATTTATGGTAATTGCTGTTGCCAGCGCAGATGCCCCTATATTAACGACATTATTGCCAATTAAAATTGTGGTTAACAGTTTATGCTGATCGTCTTTCATTTTCTTTATCAGTGCATTGGCCATCCCTTTTTGCTTGCCGAGATGCCTGGCTTTTGCTCTACTTATTGAAAACAGAGCGGTTTCCGCTGAGGAAAAAAATCCTGATAGAAAAAGAAGGATGATTAATATAATAATTTGGTTGAACATAAAAATTTTCCCAATTAAAATAAACCGGACAGGTAAAACAGCGGAGCACCGGGTTTGAAGAGCGTTTCGCTTAAGGCAAAATTGCGGCCGAGAGTCCCTCTTCAGGTCCCGAAGTGACTCCCATCACTCTCTTACCCCACAAACGATCTTCGTAAAACCGTATCTTTCTTCCACCTCTTATCATCATGGTATGGATATTCAATATTATAATGGAGTCCGCGGCTTTCCTTTCTGTGCCTAGCACATTTTATAATAAGTTCCGCCACAATGGCGATATTTCTCAACTCAATGAGATCTGCCCCTACCTTGAAATTCCAGTAATACTCTTTGATTTCGCTTTGAATAATTTCAATACGCCTTTTGGCCCTGGCGAGACGTTTATCCGATCTGACAATTCCCACATAGTTCCACATCAATCGCCTGATTTCATCCCAGTTGTGGGTAACCATGATCATTTCATCACTGTCCGTTGTACCCACTTCATCCCAAGAAGGAGGAGCAGGGGTTGATTTAAAATCCACGTTGTTCAAATTTTTTACCGCATGAACAGCCGCTTGGTCAGCATAGACAATTGCTTCCAGCAGAGAATTGCTGGCCAGCCTGTTGGCTCCGTGCAGTCCGGTACATGCTGTTTCACCAATAGCATAAAGCCCTTGAATATCTGTCTGGCCGAATATATCTGTTGCCACACCTCCGCACATATAATGGGCAGCAGGAACAACTGGAAGCGCTTCGGTTGTCATGTCAATGCCAAAAAAAAGGCATTTTTCATAAAGATTTGGGAAACGTTTTTTTATAAAATCAGCTTTTTTATGTGATATATCGAGAAATACAAAATCATCCCCACTTTTTTTAAGCTCGGTATCGATTGCACGGGCAACCACGTCACGACAGGCGAGATCCTTTTGCGGATCATATTTTTCCATGAAAGGCTTTCCCGCTGTATCGATGAGAATTCCCCCTTCACCTCTAACGGCTTCGGAAATAAGAAAATTTTTTGCCTCCGGGTGATACAGACAGGTGGGGTGAAACTGAACGAATTCCAGGTTTGCCACTGTTGCTCCGGCCCTGTAAGCCATTGCAATACCGTCTCCTGTAGCAATGTCGGGATTGCTGGTGTACAGATACACTTTCCCGCTACCTCCGGCGGCCAGAAGCGTAATATGCGCGGAAAAAGTTTTTACTATATTGGTTTTTCTGTTAAGGACATATGCACCACAGCAATAGTCCTCATGAGTCGTGGTAACAAGGCCTCTCTTCATTCTGGTGGAGCATGTAATCAGATCAATGGCAATGTGATTTTCATACAGGCGGATACGCGGGTGATCTTTAACCCGATTTACCAGCGCCCTTTCAACTTCCTTTCCGGTCATGTCCTGGGCATGGACGATACGATTTTTTGAATGCCCTCCCTCCCGTCCAAGGTCAAATTGAGGCAAACTAGATGTGGTCGTTTTTTTAGCGGATAAATTGAACTGTACGCCCAGGTTTATCAACTCCAAAATTCTATCCGGACCGTTTTTAACCACCATGTTTACCACATCCATGTTGCAAAGACCGTCTCCGGCAGCAAGTGTGTCTTCTAGGTGGAGATCAAAAGAGTCGTGGCTGCCAAAGACAGACGCAATTCCTCCCTGAGCCAGGTTGGTGTTGCTGTCCATGGCTTCTTTTTTGGTTACTAATGCAACATTGCCGAACTCTGCAACCTTTAAGGCGAATGAAAGACCTGCGATGCCGCTTCCAATGATTAAAAAATCGGTTTTTATTTCCATATTATAGTAATTCTGATAAATATGTTTCGTTTTAAATGAGGAAACTGTCTGAGTGTATTAGAGATTGTTAAGAAAGAACTTAAGTACAATATGGTCAATTTGTTGAACCAGTTCTATTACTAAAATAAATTATCATAAAGTCAGTCTGTTCTTTCTTTACGATCTCTTATATACGAGTTTTTCATCGTTTAAAACGGAATATATTTATCAGAAACAGTATAAGGTTGATAGACTCGTAAAAAGTAGAGACCTTTGAAAAATGGTAATTTTCGAAGGCCTCTCATCTTCAATTTTGCCAATCAATCGGTTCTATCTCAAAATTGTTCTTCGTCGCTGGCGCTTGGCACTGAAACCTATTAAAAAACCAAGCAGGAGCACACCGGCACCAGCTAAAAACCACCTGATTGTTCGCCTGAATTCAAGTTTGGTTAATTCTTTTTCCAGTAATTCGTATTTTTTCCCATATTCGGCCAGTTGCGCAGCGGCTTTGGTGTATTTCGACTTTAATTGAATATAGTCGGCAGACTCGGTTTTAAGAGCTTCATAAGACACATGGATTTCTTCGGCTTTCTTTTGGGCTTCATTGAGATCTGTTGTAATTTTGCTGTTTTCCCCTTTAAGCTTTTTATTTTCTTCAATCAAGCTTGAAGCCTGAACCGTCAGTGTTTTATGCTTTTTTTGAAGCCATTTCAATTTAACATTGTTTGTTATTTTGCTGGTTAGATAGCGGATTAAAACCCAGCCTTCTTTGCCGTCATCAAGCCGGATCAACGCCCACTCATCCTCTGGTTGCAGCATATCAACCGTTTGACCGGATTGAATGACCGCTATTATTTTTCCATTCATCCCCTTGGCATCCCGAACCGTCAGTTTTAAAACATCAGAGACATACATGGTATCAGCATAGGCGACATTATAAAACACAATCAGAACAAAACCAATGAAAACAATAAATTTAGCAATACACTTCATAACTGTCACTCTCTTTTAAATTTAAAAATTGACTAAATCAAAATGAACCTTATTCTATGTTGGATTCTTTGTAAATGATATTGATCGTATTGTAAAAAAATCAAATTTTTTATCCAGGATATGGAGTTTGCATGGATAACTAGTTGCTAAAATGAATTATTGACTGTTTTCCTTACAAGCTTGGTGGTGAAACATTGTTTTTTTACAATTTCATCAATATTGAATCTATCAATAATTTCTTTAAAAAAGTTAAAAGATATGATAAATATATAAAATATCAACAGTTTTTTTAAAAAAGGCTATATTTTATGATTGCTTACGATCTACAGTGTTCTTCCGGTCATACTTTTGAAGGTTGGTTTGAAGATGGAAAAGCATATTACGACCAGAAAAAAAGAGGTCTGGTCACCTGTCCGGTGTGCAATGACACCTCTGTTTCCAGGGTTCCTTCCACCTTTGCTATCAAAGCATCACAAAGACCGGCAAATTTTCCCGCCAAACAGCCCGAGCTTGATAAAATCGGCAGTAAAATAGTCGATTTTGTGCAGAAAAATTTTGATGATGTTGGCTGCGATTTTGCCAAAGAAGCACTCAAAATTCATTATGGAGCCGTTGAGCCGAGAAATATCAGGGGTATCAGCACAAAAGAAGAAGAAAAAACTCTGGAGGAAGAAGGCATAGAGTTTTTTAAAATTCCCATGCCAACCACGCCTGATACCGATGCATAGCCCATTTTTCCCACCTGCGTTTCCCCAAAAAGTCAAATCATCAGCGCAATGCAGTCTTAGCAGGCAAGATATATGAGACCATCAATTTTGCTAAACTTTTAAATAGCTGAGTTCTGCCTCTTTGCAGCACGGCAACTCAAAATAACTTATTGACATATCAAGAGTTTATAATATAGTTGTTTGAGAGTTTTTAATATACAGCTTGCCATAAATATGTTCCGAAATATGGAATTGCGGTATAAGTGGTTGTAGAAAAAAACGTTTCGATAACGGAACGTTTTTTTCTACAACCACTATAATCACCGGATGGCGTTGTAACAAGTCTTATATACAAGGCATATCGGTTTTTCAGGAACGAAACTATACTTATAGTATGTCGAGTTCCTGAAAAACCGATATAACACAGTAGATGAGTCTTGTTACGACGCCATTAATCTGTCAGCCAGCATAGACAGGCGCTTTTGCGGACTGTCGTTTTTAAGGGCGGTTAAAATGGCTTTTCTGCTGCCTATAATCACCACCAGTTTTCTACCTCGCGTCAGGGCTGTATAAAGCAGATTCCTCTGCAAAAGCACAAAATGCTGCATCAATATTGGAACAATCACTGCCGGATATTCAGACCCCTGTGATTTATGCACCGATATGGCATAAGCCAATGATATCTCATCCATTTCCGAAAATTCATAATCAACTACCCGACCGTAGAAGTTGACCGAAAGCATTTGCGCTTTTTTATCAATATCGCATATCGTCCCGATATCCCCATTGAAAACCTCTTTTTGATAGTTGTTTTTAAGATGCATAATCTTGTCACCCAGTTTAAAAGTATGACCCATCGTTTCGATCATCATCTTATTGGGATTTAATCTTTGCTGAAGCACATGGTTCAGGTTAAGTGTGCCTGCCAACCCCTTGTGCATCGGTGTTAACACCTGAATTTCATCCAAAGGGTCAAAGCCAAAGCATTGAGGGATTTTTCTTTCACATAATTCAGCGATCGTGGTGGCCACCACTCCCGGATTATTTTGCTCAATGAAATAAAATTCGGATAACTCTTCCGGGTCGCCTGCCTTTTCCAGATCCGGCGGTTGCCCTTGACGGATTTTATGGGCATTGGTAATTATCGGACTCTCCTTGGCATGTCGGTAAATTTTCTTAAGCTCAAATGTTTCAACTTTTTTTGATTGGATAATATCGGAAAAGATATTGCCCGGTCCCACCGAAGGAAGCTGAAATGCATCCCCTACCAGTATCAGCATCGATTGCATATGAATCGCCTGCAGCAGGTGAAACATCAAAAAAGTATCTATCATGGAGGCTTCATCTATGACTAAAGCATCTGCATCAACCGGATTGTCCCGATTCTTTTCAAAAAAACCATTGGCTGGATTGTACCCCAGGAGCTTATGAATGGTTTCAGCTTTTCTACCGGTCACCTCAGAAATACGTCTGGCAGCTCTGCCGGTGGGAGCGGCCAGGCACATACTTTTCCCCAGAGCATCAAAAAGAGCTGAAATAGATTTAATCAGGGTTGTTTTTCCGGTTCCTGGACCACCGGTTATGACAGCCATACGATGGGAAAGAATTCCTTCAAGTGCGGCAAGCTGTTCGGAAGAAAGTTTGATGGCCAGCTTTTTTAAAACTTCCCGGGTAATTTCAGCTGAATCAAGACCGGAAAACGGGGTGGGAATGGATAAAAGCGCATGAATCTTGTCGGCGATGCCGGTTTCTGCCTGATGAAGCGGTTTTAGAAAAACAGCCTCGGTGCCGGTGTCATTATTAAGCTTTTCAATGACTACCTCTCCCGACAGGGCTAAATTTTTTAGTGATTCTACGGTTACATCAGGGCGTATGTTAAAATGATTTTCGCAGTTTGAAATGAGTTGATCTTTATATACAAATGTATTTCCCTCAGCTAAAAACTGTTGCAATAAATGCATCACAGCGCCCCTTGCCCTTTTTGTCTCGTCAATGGGCATCCCGCTATTTTGCATAATCGCGTCGGCCATAAAAAAACCGGTTTGGGGAAAGTCGTTAACCAGCCGGAAAGGATCGCCACAGATGATATCCATCGCCTCCTGGCCGTATAATTTGTATATCTTGGCACCGAAAGATGTTTTTATTCCGTTTTCCTGGAGAAAGTGAATGAGCCTTCGTATTAAATGGTGTTCTTTCCAGGCGACTGATATTTTATTTGCCGCCGCTTTCCCTACCCCTTTCACCTCAACCAGTCTTTCAGGGTTGTTTTCAATCACTTCAAGTGTTTTACCCGCAAAATGGTTGACCAGTCTGGAAGCTGTCCTGGCGCCGATCCCCTTTATAAAACCGGAGGTAAGGTATTTTTTAATCCCTTCAGTCGTTGCGGGTAGCACCACTTCAAAAGAATCGATTTTGAGCTGTTGGCCATATCTGGGATGAGTTTCCCATGTTCCGGCAATTTTAAGCGTCTCTCCCAGGTTTGGATCAGGCATGTAGCCCAGCACGGTTACCGGGCTCTGTATATCGCTGATTTTTAATTTTGCGATGGTGTAATGATTTTCTTTGTTATGATAGGTAATTTTTTCCAGACATCCTTTTACGGTGGTCTTAGGAAGGGATCTATTCATTAACTTTAGTCACTTTTGGGTCGACGATCCATTGAACCGCTTCATAAAGATCCTGAGCCACATGATCCGGGTAAATTTTCTTTTTTACCAGAGCCTTTTCCGCTTCAGCGCCGTTTCCGGTTTTAACCAGGACAGCCTGGCCACATCCGGCATTGCGGGCGCACTCGATATCCTTTGCACTGTCTCCCACCATTACCGCATCTTTAAGCTCTATGCTGTAATCATATTGAGCCTGAAAAATCAGTCCTGGTTTGGGTTTGCGGCAGTCACAATTGTCCTCGGGCAGGTGGGGGCAGAAAAAAATGTCATTAATCAATCCACCGCCGGCTCTTATCTCGTTTTTCATCATGGTATGGATATAATCAAGACCCTGTTGGGATACCATGCGGCGATTTATCACCGACTGGTTTGTAATTACGACTATATTAAATCCTTTTACGGTCAGCGTTTTTATGGCTTCAATGCTTCGTGGAATAAATTTGAACTCCGACCAGTTTTTGATATAATCCGAACGGTCAACATTAATTACCCCGTCCCTGTCCAGGAACACCACCTTATCAAGTTTTTGGCTGGCAATACTCATTTTAAGCGCTTTTTTTTATACATTCGCTTTTTAAAAAATCATAAATTTTTAGCTTTTGTTAATTAATTCTGCTAACATTTTTTAACCGCAGAATATCGAACAAGGAATCATGAATGTCGAAGTAAAAAGAGATACTTCCTCATTCGATATTCATGATTCCTTGTTTCCGGGTAGAACTGGGAGGTTACCCTCCCAGAGCCCCCACAGACCCGTACGAGCGCAATTAACGCATACGGTTCCTCAGGTTATGGCTTCGCTACACGTATGAATGCACTATTCT
>JAXHVO010000003.1 GCA_034189135.1 Thermodesulfobacteriota bacterium
GGTAGCCAAGATTTGATTTACTACTGGCTGCCATCATTTTGAACGGTAGTAATTTAATGAACGAACATAACCAACCGGCTGGCTCGTAAAACCATGACTTTTCGTTCAGGCACTAATTAGGTGCTCTAATAATTCCTAAAAATATGTTCTGTTTTGCATGAGGAAATTTTCTGAGGGTATGAGTCCGCCACAGACAGATTAACAAAAAACTTGGATGACATACGGTCAATTTATTATAATAGTTCTAATACCAACATTGATAATATAGTTCTTCTTTGCTTTGCTTACGTTCTGTTATCTACAAGTTATCATTGCGTAAAACGGAATATGTTCATTAGAAACATACATTCGTTTTTCCATCTTAGTTTGGTTTATCCGGAGAATCGTTGTGCCCGGTCGAGAGGGAAAATCTATATGAAACAATATCACATCTTTTGCGATATTGTTACATGAGGACGGCTTTTGCGGTTTGATAGATTTTATATTGGGCGACATGCCAATTGCATGTCGCTTTTATTATTTATGGTATACGGGGTGTTCCAGTATCTTCTTTAAAAATTAACCTTTGCATCGTGAATTGAAAAGTCAAGCGGGATCTCGCTGGTTTCCTGAAACGATTTCAATTCCTTGCCCACCGCCGGAGAACCGACAAGTCGGATTGAAATGGCTTCTTTTTCGCATTTTTGAATAATTAATAAAATGAGTTTAATTAAAGAAACATTGGTTTCAGAAACTTTTCTCAAATCTAAAATGAATTTTTTAAACCCTGATGTCTTCATCTCTTCTAATTTCTTATTCAAATGACTATCGATTTCAACCGAAATGGGCCGGGTGATCTTGCTGGGAAGCAGAAGTATTTGTATACCGTCCTCTTGGGAAAAATATTTCCTGGCCGTATCTTCCGCCGCTTTTTCCTCTTTTTTGGGCTCAAGCGTTAAGATTTTTTCAACACGCTCAATTAATTGCTCACCCTTAAACGGTTTCACCATATAATCATTTACGCCCATTTTAACGATTTGCATCACATTGTCTTTACCGGATTCAGCCGTCAGCATAATAACAGGAATATCCTTTAACGCATCCTCGCTTTTTAATTTCTCAAGCATTTCTGTGCCATTCATCACCGGCATGGTAATATCTAAAACAATCAGGTCCGGTTTTTCCTTGTTTGCTGCGGCCAATCCTTCGATACCGTTTTCCGCTTCAAACATTTCACAGTTAAATTGACGGAATGCTTTTTTCACAATCATACGAATTGTTTTACTGTCATCAACAGTTAGAATTTTTAAAGCCATAATTAATCTCCCAATATAATAAATTAAATTTATTCCGCTGTTTTTATATATACCTGGACTAAAGCGGTATTTTCCCTGCATTTAAAACCGAAACACTCACACCTGTCCCAACCTCTGGACTCTATTGTTAAGTCATTTCCCTCTGTAACAGAAGGAATGGAAAGGTCGCATGTAAAACCACTGTCGCAAAGCCTTGATTTTAGGTCACCGCCCACCATATTACATAACTCCCCAATCACATCGAAAACCTCTTCCTCGCTTTCTATTTCTTCCACCTCCATACCCAGCATTTCCGCAGTCATCAAATGCGCAAAGTTGCTGCTGACCAAAATATTGACGTTGCCCATTACTTTTCCGGCAAATCCCACTGACCCGACAATTTGATTGTCGCCATTGATTCCTTTCACGCTACCATCCATTTGTTCTATCTTCATTGACAGCATGGTATCAAAAACATCGGTCAAAATTTTTGCCACAAAACCCTTTAGATCAATATTGTTTATTTCGCTCATATTACTTGCCCCTTTCTAAATCTCGCAGCATTGATTGATCCATCTGAACCATGATTAATCTATCGGAAACCTTTGCAAAAAACTTTAGGATTTATTGGATGGATGAAAAAGTCATTTTTTAACCGGTAAATATATAAAAAATTTGGTGCCTTTATCTATTTCGCTTTCAACGTTTATTATTCCACCGTGATCCCGAATGATTCCGTCACTCAGGGCCAGCCCAAGGCCTGTCCCGGCTCCGGCCTCTTTAGTGGTAAAAAATGGATCAAGTATCTTCTTTAGGTTCTCCCTGGGAATACCACACCCGGTATCTTCAAATATGGTGACAATAAAATCTGATTGCCCGGGTAGAATTTCTTTGTTATCGCATCTTTTTGTTGAAATGGTAAGTACTCCGCTTTGGGACATGGCATCTATTGCGTTTGCAACAATAATGATGAAAACCTTTGTTAAGCTTGCCATATCTCCTGTTATCACTGGTAAATGATTGCCTAATTCTTTAACTATCTTTATGTTCACCAGCTTTAAATCATGCCTTGCCTGAACCATAGCTGACTCAATCACATCATTTATTTTAATCTTTACCAAATTTTGCATGCCGGCGCTGGAAAACTGCAGCAATCCCTGTACAATGGCAGCGATTCTGTTGGATTGCAATTGCATGATGTTCAGATAATTTGAAATATTTGGCTTTAAATCATCATCCATCAGCATAAACTGAACATGGCTGGATATGATATTCAGTGGGTTCAATATTTCATGACAGGCACCGGAAGTCAGCCTTCCCATGGAAGCCAGTTTTTCAGCCCGGGCTATCTCAGACTGGGCTTTTTGTAGTGATTCGTGCTCCTTTTTCAGGCTTTCATACAAAAAAGTGTTTTCCAAAACTAGGGAGCATTCTTTGGACAGCATCGCCAGAAGTTTCAAATCTTCCTGGGTAATCGAGCTCTCCTTTATGGGGGTAAAAAGCATGATCAACCCAAGAGTCCTCTTTACCGTTGTCAGAGGCAGCATAATGATGGTTTTCTTGTTCTTTGCCGCCAATGAGGGAATCAGCGCGGGCTGTCTCCGGTTAATCACCCATGGTAACATGCCGATTTCAATTTGCAGGTTGATCTCTTTTAAGCAAGTGGACTCTGTATCAGCCGGTGATACTTTTTTTAAAACAAATTCCTGAGTTTTTTCATGCACCATAAACAGCGCACAAACATCCACATCGATTGAATTTTCCACTTCTTCCAAAAAAACTTCCCAGATTTGATCAATATCGGCAGGCGCATCAATTTTTTCCTGAAACTTGTTCATCTGTTCCATTTTTTCTATAAATTCCAGCAAGGCTGTCTTTTCTTCACTGATTTCAAAATTTCTTTCAATTTCGGACATCAATTACGATTTTCCTTTCCGGATACTTGATGCTTGATTTAGGATATTCCTTTACCGGTTAGGGTGGCTTGGAATGTGTGGTCTGAAATCGAAGGCGAAGCCGTGTCGGTTATGGTAACATCAGAAGCCTTCTCTTTGTTAAAATTTTATATCCAGCAACCGGTAGTAATTATCTATCAGCAAGCGAAGCGATCATTAACTAAAAGTCCCCTTAAACGCAGCGCTTCCCAAAGAAAGCAATCGACCTTTCCAGGTCAGGTATAATTGGCAAACTTGCTTATATCTTCAAATTCAAGCTTTATCTTCTCCATGATAGGTTCAATTGCGCTTAATTTAATCTGTAAGGTTTCCCAGGCAATTTTATTTAGAAAAGGTATTTTATTGTCTCCGCCAGAACCTATATCAAGGGCTCTGCAAAGAATGTCCGCCAGATGAACCACTGCCGCCTCCTGTATAAACCTTCCAGCATTATCCGGTTCATGGTGAAATTCGATGGCATTAACCAGTTTTTGGGGCAAATTCCATTTTTCCGCCAGCAATTTCCCCAGTTCTGCATGTGTATATCCAAGAGTTTCATCTTCAGCAGATTTCATCAGTATGTTTTTTTCCTTTATAATGGAGGCAACTTTTTCAAAATCTTCAGGGAAAAACAACATTTCCACTACTTTTCCTATATCGTGTAACAGACCGGAAACAAAAAGCTCTTCCACCTTGTCATATCTAATATGATTTCCGATCACTTTTGCCCCCACCGCACAGCCGAGTGAATGGTCCCAGAATTTTTCCTGTAAGGTTTTCTTTCTCTTGTTCATACCGGTAAACATATTGAATATAGATGTGGTCAGGAGTAAATTTCTTATGGCATCAAAACCAAGCAGCACGATTGCATCTGTCACAGTGGAAATCTTTTGGGGGAATCCGTAAAATGATGAGTTAACCAGCTTTAAAAGCCTTGCGGTAAGCACCTGATCATCAACGATAACTCCTGCCAGGTCCTTAGCGGATGATCTGGGATTGTTTACCTGTTCAGTTATCCGAATGATTACGCTGGGAAGGGTCGGAAGATCATCTATTCTTCTAATCACTCTGGATAAACCCATATGGCTATTTTTACTTTTCTTCATGAGTTATTTTTTCTATCTGTTTGCATGCCACCTTCATTATTTCTTCCATAACCGGATCCTGGAGAACATCGGAAAATTTTTCTTTCAACTCTTTTTTTATCTTTTCCCTGGCTTTGGATTCCTCTCTTTTCTCTGAATCTATGTCTTCAACCTGTTCTCCCTCCACCGAGACCTCGCTTATTCCCCATGATCTTAATATCCATACTTTCCTCTCCGTAAGCTCTGTTCCGTCTTTAAGCAACAAAACATCCTGCTGGCTGTAAACAGATTTTGCCAGTATCATGCCCGGCTTAAACTCTTCTAAATCAACAGTAATCATCGGTTCCTCTTATATTATAAAAAGTCGGTCATCCTGCCATGTTAATGATTTGGCTGAAGGTCTTGTTTTATCTATCCGTTATATCGGCAGTTATAAAAAAAACTTAAGGGTTCGCCCAAAAATACCTTCATATTTTATACATCCCGAAACCCGAACTCCCCGACTCGCAGCACCCAAGGGGTAAGATGCATCCCTTAACCATATTTTTCCAAATAGTTACACGTTAATCAAATCGTTATTCCGTCCAAAAAAATGAAAAAACAGCTAAAGTTTTTAAAAACAATCCCGATAAATGTATTGAAGACAAAATAAAAAACATGAAAGGAGGTGAGAAAAAAACAGGAAATCAAATTTGTCTGAAATTTAAAATGTCGGAAAATTCGGCAAAACATTCAACCATTCGGCAGGATGCCGAAATAAAAACCTAGAAAAGGAGAAATATCATGGCTATTACATTAACATCAGGAATGAGACAAAACCTTTTTGCTTTGCAGAATACTACCAAGCTGATGGAAAAAACCCAGACCCGTCTTTCCACTGGGAAAAGAGTTAACAGCGCTCTGGATGATGCCATCAACTTTTTTGCGGCAGAAAATCATCAGCAACGTGCAGACGACCTGGCATTTCGTAAAGATGCCATGGGCGAAGCCATTCAGACCATAAAGGCCGGAAACAACGGAATCGAAGCCATTACCGACTTGATTGCCAGTGCAAAATCGACTGCTCAATCCGCGCTTTCTACCACAAGCACCACAGAACGCGCCGCATTGGCTGTCCAGTTTAACACGCTGATGGATCAAATCGACGACCTTTCTGAAGATTCAGGCTACAAAGGAATCAACTTTCTGTCCAACGATACCTTAACGGTTTCCTTTAACGCAGACGGAACCAATAGTATCGGTCTTTCCGGTTTCGATGCCTGTGCCACTGCTCTCGGGATAGCTGATGCAACTGGTTCTTGGGCGGCAGATGCAAGCATTAATACGGCGATCACAAACCTCGATACCGCAAAAGACACTTTGCGGACCGAAGCAAAAGAAATGTCTAACAACCTGAGTACTATTACCGTCAGACAGGATTTCACCGAAAAGACGATCAACACTTTAGAAGACGGCGTTGCCAACCTCACCAATGCAGACATGAACGAGGAAGGGGCTAATATGCTGATGCTTCAGACCCGACAGGCTCTGGGTACCACCTCATTGAGCCTTGCATCTGAGGCGGCACAATCAGTGCTAAGGCTGTTTTAATTAAAATCCTGAGGTGTAATCTCGTCCGGTAAGGGAGAATCAATCCTTCCCCCTTACCGGATTTTTCCTTGGGAGGCAAAAAAATATGACGACATCAAATATTGCAATCAATCAAGACCTGCCCCAAATCAGCCAAAAAGCTCACTTAACCGGGCCGGGACACAAACAGCTGGATAATATTAAAAAGGAAGCCTTGCTGAATAATGTAGAACGAGGATGGGATAAAATTGACAAAGACAATTTTTCTTTCGGCAAGCTCCAGGCATCCAATCTCAGCATCATTGCGGCGGCAAAAAGTATCCGGATGGCGGACGGAAATATGGAAAAGATTAAAACCTATATTGACCGTATGAAAGATGAGTTGCAAATACACGTAAAAAATTACCCCCCTTTTCTGTCAGGAAGTATAGAAAGGCTTGAAATGTCATACAACTTCAATGGGTTTCGAAAACTCATTGATCAATTGACCTTTCCGCCTGAAGATACAACTGCCGGGAAAATTATGGCTGCTCCATCTTTATTTGAATCTGAGGACAGGGATATAGTTATTGAACATAAAGGATTCAGCAAAACCATCCACAACAGGCAGGTTCATACAGGTCCGGGCGGACTCAACATTCCGGAACTTTCCGGCCATGCAACGGACGATGATATCCATTTGATGCTAAAAATACTCGACTTGGCAAAGGATACACTGATTAAGCGTCAATCCGAACTGGCCGCAGATGCTTCAGGTATAATGAATCCACCGGTAATATAAAAAGATACTGTAACCCCAATTGAGTCAAACTTAATTAGAATGTTATACTAAGAAAAAGTTTTTATCCCTATTCAGCGACAGACAACGGACTACATACTAAACAAATGAACGATATTTTACTTAATTAAGGCACAAAATGGCTCTTAAAATCACATTAAAACCAAATGAGCGAATGATAATCGACGGAGCGGTTATTACCAATGGCAGTAAAGTTACCGATTTTGTGATTGAAAACAAGGTTCCGGTCCTCAGGCAATCAGATATACTGAGGGAGGAGGAGGCCGATTCCCCGTGCCGTCGGATTTATTTCGCCATCCAGCTCATGTATGTTGATAAAGAAAATCAGGCCACCCATTATGCTAATTTTTGGAACCTTGCACAGGATACAGTAAAAGCCGCCCCCAGTATGGTCGGTTTTGTGGACCAGATCAGCGAGCATATATCAAGCAACAGGTATTACCAGGCGATAAAAATTACAAAAAAGATGATAGAATACGAACAGGAGGTATTAAGCCGTGCACAATAATCCTTTGGAAGCCTATAAAACAGTGGAGAAGAAAACCATGCCCGGAAGAGAAACAGAGGCAAGGGTTCTCACCCAGGCCGCACTTAAGCTTAAAGATTGCCAGGATAACTGGGGCGCAAAAGATCGGGATGAAAAGCTAGATGAAGCCCTCAAATATACGCAAAGGATATGGAGTATCTTTCAGGGCGAAATTTCAAATGAGGACAACCCGCTTCCCAAACAATTAAAGATCAACCTGCTTCGGCTCAGTTCATTTATCGATAAACGGATTTTTGAAACCATGAGCTACCCGTCACCAGAAAAGCTTACTGCGGTCATCAATATCAACCGGAATATCGCCTCGGGATTAAGAGGCTCAGCTTCTGACTGATGATTCATGATTGGAAAATCTGTCAATCGATAACCTAAAATTTAAAAATCATTTCCTAAAATAAAAAAGGGTCTCAATTCCGAGACCCTTTTAATTCTTATTGCTTGTCATATTGTTTCTTATAAATAGTGTCTGAACGACAATTGAAAACTGTTTGAATTTACGATGTAAAATCGCATAGAAGTAAAACGAAGATTTTCCAGAAAATGCATAATTTACTTGCATTGGCAACTCGTTAAAGGT
>JAXHVO010000004.1 GCA_034189135.1 Thermodesulfobacteriota bacterium
GCTAACCTGCCCGGCAGGGTCATCGGTTCCGTGGCAAACGTGGCCCACAGATACAGCATCCTGTACGATTCGATCAAGGGTGCCCCTGACCGGTTTATTCAAAGCTTTAAAGACGGCCTGATCGCATTTGAAGCGTCCGTATTCCCCGACCACAGCAGGAGTTCATACTTGCCGGTTTCTATCGATGCCGATACGCACACATGGAAAGCGCTGAAAAGCGTAGCAGCACTGGAAGCGGGGCTGCAAAGCGGATACTGCTTCAGCACCGACGAAGAAAATCGGAAGGTGCAGAAAAGAAATGAAACTCAAAAAACATTTGATGCCGTCGGCAATTACATCCCTGTTTCCGGTAATGATCCGGTGATGAACGTACGTGAGATAGAAAAGACTTTGTATGTTGCGCGGGAGATGATCGCTGCGGCGGTCGAGTTGTCCAGACAGAACCAAAGCCTGAAAAAAACCGCACGGCTTTTGCTCCAGCACGTCAACGAAATCAAGCTGGAAAGGGAACGCATCGTTCGGATCGAACTGGACAACGAAATGCCGCTTCACCTGGTGTGCCTGAAATACGATCTTCCCTACCAGGCGGCGGAGCGTATCCTGGCGATCAACAATATATCCAACCCGAACTTTGTTTCCGGGAGCATCGATATCTATGCGAGATAGAGTCACGTTACAGATAGCCGATCAGCGCATGGAAAACTTTCTGTCCTACCGGGTGGAATCGAACCTGTTTACCGCCGCCGATACATTCGATCTGACGCTGGCCGATCCGGCCCACCCGGTGGAAGCGGGCAGCCGGTGCAAGCTGTATGTCAACGACCGGCTGGAGCTGAACGGCATCATCGACCGGATCTCCGAAAATACAAGCAAGACTGAAAACTCATTGAAAGTTGAAGGCCGGGATCTGATGGGTCTGCTGGTGGACAGTTATGCACAGAATTTTCAAAGCAAAAAAAACGAGTCGCTAAAATCCCTGGCACAAAGGCTGCTGGCCGATATTCCGTTCATTAACCGAAAAGCGATCCAGTACGGCAAGGGCAGCAAAGACCGTGCCGTGCCGCTGACCGGTAAAGAGGAAGATTTTGAATTTACCGAAATCGAGCCCGCCCGGACCGTTTTCGAAATCCTGAAAAAATACGCCCTTTCCCGCGGCATGCTGTTTTTCGGCCTGCCGGACGGAACCATCAACTTCGGAGAGCCGGTGACCTCCGGCAAGGCCGAATACACGCTGATACTCAAAAAAGACGGCAGGTTTAACAACGTCCTGTCTGCCCAGAGAGTCCGGGACATCTCTCAGCGGTATAAAACCGTGACCATCACCGGCCAGCGCCAGGGCACCGACGACTTCGGGGCTGAAGACATCAATGTCAGCGCCACCGTCACTGATGACACCTTTCCCTTTGCCAAGCCCTTTGTGGCTGAAGCGGATCACGACGGCCAGGACCCCAAGCGCTATGCCAGAGTGCTGATGGAAAAACAGCAGTTTGCCGGGCACAGCCTGACGTATAGAACCTATGGCCACAGCCAGAACGGAAAAAACTTCCAGGTTAATGCGGTGTGCCATGTGTCTGATGACTGTTCGGTGCAAAACATCGAAGACGATTTTCTTATTTACGGACGGACATTCGAGATGTCCAAACAGGGCGTGTTCACCAATCTAAGACTTTCGAAGCTGGGGGTGCTGCCGGTATGATCGATATGATCCGAACCATAGTGACATCCGTGACCGAGGGCGTGATCAAGCGCTTTTCCGGTACCGGCAGGGCCAACGAGACCTTCACCGACCGGGAGTATTTTCAACACTACGGTTTCACCTCCAGGCCGCTGGCCGGGGCAGAGGCCATCGTACTGAAAAAGGGCAACAACATCATCGTGGTGGCGTCCGACGACCGCAGGTACAGGATTGCACTGCAGGACGGAGAGGTGGCGATTTACACGAACGAAGGGGATTCCATACACATGAAGCGTGGCCGGGAAATCCGTGTCACTACGGAAAAGCTTATTATAGACGCCGCCACAAAATGCCAGATCAACAGCGCACAGGTCAATCTGTCCGGGGATCTTGTCGGGTTAAAGCGCCTGGTGGATGAGCGGCTGATCGATATTTTCAACACCCACACCCACCCGGGAGACAGCGGCGGGACTACCGGAGTGCCCAACCAGACATTGAGTACGGCAAATTCCTGTACGGACAAAGCAAGGGGTGCTTAGTGGACTATAAATTAACCATAGAAGGCATCGAAGCCGACATGACTTGGGAAAAAGCCGATACCATCTTAAACAACATCTGGCTGAGCCTGATGGTACCCCGCGGAGCATTTTTCCAGAACCCGGATTTCGGTTCCAGGCTTCATCTGTTACAAAGAGCTAAAAATACGGAAAGCACCGCTGATCTTGCCCGTGAATACTGCCTGGAAGCGCTCCAGTGGCTCAAGAATGCAGGCAGAGCGGACAGGATAGATGTTTATACCCAAACGGACAAATCGCAGGATATAAAAAGGCTCAAGCTGTTGGTAGAAGCCGTGCAGTCCGATGGACGGAAGGTGACCTTCGGAACCTTCCTGGAGGTGGTATGAGTTTTCAAAAAGATTTTGACGAAATATTCAATGCGATCCTGACCGATTATCAGAATCAGTTTCCTGAGGCGGATATATCCCAGGGATCGCTGATTTATATCAAATCGGCCTGTATGGCCTCGGCACTATGGGGCCTTTATAAATATCAGGACTGGATCGCCAAACAGATATTTCCCGATACCGCAGATACCGCTCAGCTGGAACACCACGCCTGGATACGCGGCCTGAGTCGTAAAACCGATGAAACCGATGCCGGGCTATTGGCCCGACTGCTCGACTATATCAAAAGGCCGCCTGCAGGCGGAAATCAGTATGATTATGTCAAATGGGCGCTGGAGATGGACAACGTCAAGGCGGCATACTGCCTGCCTCTGGGCCAGGGTCCGGGTACGGTGGATATCATTATCCTGGCCAACGAGACGATCACCGGCTCCGAAATACCCAGCACGCATACATCCGTCAGCGGGACCACCACCTCGGTCGGCGAAAACCAACTAAACGACTCGGCAGCGACCTTTATCACCGACGGAGTCGCGCCCGGGGATGTGGTGAAAAATATTGATGCCGAAACCCAAACTACTGTGGCCTCTGTGGACAGCGAAACCAAACTGACTTTGGCTTCCGACATCTTCGACGACACCGGGATAAATTATGAAATCGTCTCCCTCACAACGCAAACGTGGGAATATATCGAAGATGTCCGTCCGGTGACCGCCTCGACGATCCGCGTGATGGCTCCGGCTGTGATCGAACAGGCGGTGACCATGACCGTCAGCGGTGAGGATATCAATACGGTGATAATCAAAGGCGATATCGAGTCATATGTGAACGGCATGCTGCCCGGAGAGGATCTGGCCTTGGCCAGGCTGACCGCCATCGCAATGGGCAATGACGGCGTCGATGATGTGAGCATCACCGTACCGGCGGCAAACGTAACAGCCACCGATTACCAGATAATCAGACCTGGAACCGTTAATGTCTCAGAAACATAAAAATGTTTTAAAGCAGCTTTTTCCTGTCGAAATAGGGGAAAACCATGATCGGGACATGACCGTTGAAGGAGGTCATCTCGACCGGGTACAGGCGAGCGCTGAAACCCTGCTGGAAAATATTTTTCCGGACATGGCCCTTGATTTACTTTACGACTGGGAGCGGTTTTTAGGGCTGTCGCCGGGTGAAGATGCATCCACCACGGCCAGGGTGGCCGCCTGTCTGGCAAGGCTGAGGGAAACGGGGGGAATGTCGATCCCGTATTTTATGCAGCTTGCCGCTGCGATGGGTTACACTATTAAAATCGTGGAGCCGCAGCCGTTTATGGCAGGCCTCGGGGCGGCAGGAGACACCATATATGATCCTGATATCGTTTTTTGCTGGAGGGTCGACATTCAGGATGTCACCGTGCCGGTGTATTATTTTCGCGCCGGGGAAAGCGGGGCCGGAGATCCCATCATGGACTTCGGTGTCACCAACATCGAGAGTGTTTTCGGGGATCTGAAACCGGCTCACGTTTTTGTCTATTTCAGGTATGCATATTACGAGGATTTTACGGTATATTTTGAGCAGGATATTAATTCTCATATCATTGTTACGGAACTTAAAATCACCTTCGATAGCGTAGATTGCAACGAGGATGCCTGGGTGCGGAAAAACTTCGGTATCGATTTCTTTTCCGGCAACTTCAATCACCAACTAATCGTCAGGGCAACCGGTCATGACGATGCAGGCATGGCGGCGGTGTGGGCCATGTCCAATACAATCGATGATCTTAAGGGCATACAAGACGCCTCCGGTGATTTTTTGGCCCTGATCATGCTGTATGACACCGGAGCGACCGCTTATAAACTGCGGCTGTGCGAGTGCGACTCCGGCACGCTGTATAATGACGAATATACCATTGCGGTCGATACCGAATATTATCTGGCTGTTCACCGGGATGAATCGGTCGGCTCGTTCGGCACGTTGTACTGCTATATTTACAGCGATACCGAAAGGACGGATCTTTTTACCACCCTGTCGATTGCGCTGCACACGTCCAAAAAGGATTTCAGATATCTTTTCGGCGTAAACTCATACAACAGCACGGAGGCGGCGAAAAAGCTTTCCGGGGTCGTGTCCTATTTAAAACTAACGGAATAAGGAGCAATACCATGCAGAGAATTGATAATCCGCCAACCAACCTGTACGAAGACGGCAACCCTTACACACAGAAAAAGGGTACCATAGCCACGGCCGCATGGCTGAACGCCATCCAGGAGGAGCTGGCTAAAATAGTCGAAGGGACCGGCCTGACCCTGGACGAAAATGACAACGAACAGGCATGGCAAGCGCTGATGCGCCGCTTCGACTGGTGGCGCCTGGAGACGGCCACGGTGACCTTTGTCGATGCATCATCGTTTAAGGTGTCGGGAAATGTCACCGCCATCTATGCGCAACACCGGGCAGTGAAACTGACCCAGACCTCGGATGATAAGGGCTATGTGGTAAGCGCCGTTTACAGCTCACCGGACACCACGGTCACCGTGACCGGCTGCACCGTCGATTCCGGGCTGACGGCGGTGGAATACGGCCAGGAAGTGGAAAACAAGCCGTATAATCCCAATACCGTACCGAGCGGTGCCGAAGTGTTGTGGTCCGACGATACTCCGCCGCCGGGGTGGTTCGAAGAGGACGGCGCGCTATATGTGATGACCACCTATGAGGCGCTTTTCGATATACTTGGCGTAAAATACGGAAAAAATACCGGAACCGTGTTTACCGCCGATTACACGACCAACACCCTCACCTCTGCAGGGCACGGGCGCAGTGATAATGATATCATTACCCTGTCCAATTCCGGTGGGGCGCTTCCGGCAGGATTGGCAGCAGACACGAAATATTTTATCGTCAATGCGGCGACCGACACCTTTCAGGTTTCCACCACCCAGGGCGGGTCCCCGGTTAATTTCACCGACAACGGCACCGGCACACACTCATTTCATATCCAGTTTAAGGTGCCGGATATGCGCGGCGAATTTCCCAGAGGCTGGGATCACACAGCCGGAAACGACCCGGATTCGGCCAGCCGTACCGACAGAGGCGATGGAACCACCGGAGATAATATCGGGACAAAACAGATGGATGAATTTAAATCGCATACTCATAACTTTAACAAGTATGTTGTTGAGGGTAGTGGTGCTTTTGGTTCTGGGGCAACATATCAAGGTCCGTCTGCCTCAACAGCCACTGGCGGCAACGAAACTCGCGGACGCAACGTCAACAAGATGTTCATCATTAAATATTAAGGAGAAGATATGAAAATATTTCACTATCACAAAACCACCGGTGAATACCTCGGCGAATCCGCCGCCCGGATAGATCCGCTGGAATCCGAAAAACAGGGCAAAAACATATACGCCATACCGGCCCAGGCCGTCACAGATCAGCCGCCTAAGCCCGGTAAAAATAAAGCCGCAAGGCGCTTACCGGACGACAGCGGATGGGAGATTGTGCCTGATTTCAGGGGTAAAAAATACTGGCTGGCCGATGGGACGGAAATCGAGATAGTAGATATAGGCGAGACCGTGCCAAAGGACGCTCTCACCGAGCCTCCGCCGACTCCCCCGCCCACCGAGGATGAAATAAACGAACAGAAAATCAAAGATGAAATGCGCTTACAGGCCATAGCGAGCCTGAAGGCCAAAGGAGATCTGCCCGCAGATTTTATAGGATAAACCAAACAAGAAACGAGGCCGCCCCGGTGGAAGACGACACTTCCCCGGAGCGAATGGCTGTACATGGCAACCAGACATCTGAAATCAGACGGCCCCGTGCCCGGACCCGAGCACGATGGCTGTATCACAATGACAGCGGTAAACACAAGGAGAAATGCCATGAACAGTCCATTCGCTTATATCGGAGGAAAATCGAAACTGTCTGAAACAATTATTAAAATGATTCCCGGCCATCAGGCTTATTGTGAGGTTTTCGCCGGGGCGGCCTGGGTGTTTTTCAGGAAAGAACTTTCAAAATACGAAGTGATTAACGATCTGGACAGCGACCTGATCACCTTTTATCGGGTGCTCCAGAACCATCTTGAGGAATTTCTCAAACAGTTCAAATGGCTGCTTGCATCGAGACAATGGTTTGAAGATTATAAGCGCCAGCAGGAGGCCGGAGGCCTGACCGACATCCAGCGTGCCGCCCGGTACTATTATCTGCAGCGCATGTGCTTCAGCGGCAGGGTGCGTAATAGAACTTTCGGTGCCGCTCCGTTACGCAGGCCGAGAATCAACCTATTACGCATTGAGGAGGAGCTTTCCGAGGTTCATCTGCGTCTGACCCATGTCACTATTGAAAATCTTTCCTGGCATGACTTTCTGAAACGGTATGACCGGCAAAAGACCTTCTTTTACCTTGACCCTCCATATTACTTGGCACCCTATTACCAACATAACCTGGAGCTGGAGGATTACCAGCAGATGGCCAAGATCCTGGCCGGAATTAAATCAAAGTTTATCCTTAGTATCAACGATCATCCCCGCATCCGGGACACCTTCAAAGCCTTCCATATTCATCCTGTGACTCTGAAATATACGGTTGCAGTAGCCAAATGCAAGGTGGGAAAAGAGCTTCTTGTCACCAATTTCAAAACAAAAAATCCATGAAATAATCAGATAATCGAACGACAATTTCATGGATTTTAACTAAAAAAGCCCGTCAAATTGACTCATTCTGGTTGCTTTTTCAAAGATTTTTTGACTATATCAAACACTTTCAGACTGCGACTTTTATCATTTTTGACCGCCGACTTTTATCAGCGCTCTACACGGAACATATTTTTGGCAACTACTATAACTTCAGAAAACAGGACTTCTCGTTCGTCATTGCGCCGAGATCTTAAAGAGTGCTAAGACGAAGCCATCGCTTATGCCTTGAGGGGAAAAAACCGAAATAAGGGAGAATAAAATGGCAAATGATACGCGCTTTTGTCCAAAATGGACCGATGCACCTCCTGAGCCGGGGACTTACCGGTCCATATTTAAATGGGGAGAGCCTGACAAATTCAAACACCCCAATCAAAGGCTTTTTGAAATGATAAAAGAGAAATTTCAAATGGCCGATTCGGATTTTCATGAACCAAAAAGTCAGGGAGAAAAAAAGGTCGATATTGATCAACCGATTAAGCTTTCCGGTCAGCATATCAATAGGTTTGCCGCTTTTGTTGGAAAAGAAAATGTATCTTCTAATGATTATTCACGAGTAAAATATGGAAGTGGGAAAACAGCTGAAGAAGCCATGAGATTAAGAAGCGGAATCACTGAGGATGTAGCGGATCTGGTGCTGCATCCTCGCCGCAAAGAAGATGTGCAAAAAATTATGACATACTCCCACCAGCACAAGATCCCGGTTCATGTTTACGGCGGGGGGTCCAGTGTCAATTTCGGGTTCAAACCGGTTAAAGGAGGCGTAATGCTGGTGATGAACACGCACATGAACCGCGTTCTTGAGTTTAATGAAACCAACCAGACCATTACCGTTGAACCGGGTATGATGGGACCGGATTATGAAAACACACTCAACCATGCGCCCAGCCTTTTTAATGCCAAAAGAAAATATACCGGCGGTCATTTTCCCCAGTCCTTTGAGCACTCTTCTGTTGGAGGCTGGATAGTCACCCTTGGTTCGGGGCAGGAGTCTTCGTATTACGGAGATATGTATGACATTGTGATCAGCCAGGAATATGTGACCCCTGCAGGAACGTTCAAAACATTAGATTATCCGGGAACCGCCACCGGACCGAAAGTCAATGACATCATGAAAGGGAGTGAGGGAGCTTACGGTATCCTGGTCGGTGCCACCTGTAAAATCTTCAGATACATGCCTGATAACAGGCAAAGGTTTGCTTTTATATTTCCATCCTGGGAGAAAACAGCCGATGCGGCACGGGAAATATCCCAGGCAGAGTTCGGTATGCCGGCCGTTTTCAGGATTTCCGATCCGGAAGAAACGGATGTGGCACTAAAACTTTATGGTGTCGAAGGTACTGTCATCGACAAAGTGATGCGTTTTCGCGGCTTCAAACCCAACAGGCGCTGCCTTTTTATGGGACTTGCCCAAGGTGAAAAAGGATTTGCCACCAACCTGAAGAAAAAGGTGAAGTCAATCTGCAACAGCAGGGGGGCCATGTATATCACCGGATATCCTGTTAAAAAATGGGAACACGGAAGATACACGGATCCTTATATGAGAGAGGATTTAAATGATTTCGGCATCATGATAGATACCCTGGAATCGGCCGTAACATGGGATAACCTGTACAACCTGTATCAGGGCGTAAGGGGTTTTGTAAAACAACGTCCCCATACCTTATTAATGACCCACGGATCCCATTTTTATCCCCAGGGAACGAATCTTTATTTTATATTCATCGCAAAAATGGATGATCTAAAAGAATATAAAAAATTTCATACAGGTATTATTGAACAGATAGTAAAGCACGGTGGATCACTGAGCCATCACCACGGAGTCGGCAGGATGTTTGCACCGTGGATGCAAGAGCATCTGGGAAAGGTCCAGATGGATGTTTTGCGCTGCCTTAAAAAACACTTCGATCCCCATCACATCATGAACCCCGGCGGGACTCTGGGTCTGGACTTATGAGGCAGTTCAAAGTAAGAGAATCTTTCAACCACCTTTTGCTTATCATTCGCTATGCATGTCTTGCACGAGGACTTTGATTTAAAGTCGTATTATCTCAATGATCAACATCAATGATCAAAAAAGTTGTAAAATTAGTCCTACTGTGTTAATTTTATTTAAATTGAAAGGGTAATAAACCAAAAAGGAAAAGCAATGGAAAAGTTTGTTAATATTCACGTAAAAAAATTGCCGGAGAGAGTTTACCTGGCCACTTCAGATGATGTACCCGGATTGGTGGCCCAGGGACGTACAGTTGCAGAAGCATTAGAAATCGCTCGTGATGTAACCCGTAAGCTCTTGGAAGCAAAGGCAGAAAGGTCTGGATCTGATAGCATCGATTTACCTTTAGTCGGTGATTCGTTCAATTATCCGCTGATTGTGAATGCATAAAATGGGCAGATTATCCGGTTTTAACTACAGGAAAATCGTAAAACGTCTCAAGGCGTTTGGTTTTGCATTTGACCGCCAGGCAGCCGGAAGTCATGAGATCTGGTATAATGAATAAACCGATCGATACACCACTCTTCCCAACCATCCCTGTGATATGCCGGAAGGTACTCTAGGCGATCCTTAAAGAGGCCGGTATTAACCCAATTTCTTAAAAAAGAAATAAGGTAGCAGTTTATCATCTTATCATCTCAATGTCTTGCGTCCTGCTACCACCCCGAGCAAAAAAAGACCGTTGAAGAATTCACCCCTCAACTGCCCTTACCTTTGCTCTTTATAAAAATCACTGCCTCTTATTCACTGTTCAAGACACAACCATTATTTTGTGTTGGTCATTGTTTCGTTCAATCTTAAAAAATGGACGTGCTTCGGATTTCCAGTTTTTTTTACGGAAACAGAGATTTCTGTTTAGGTCTATATAGTTTGTTTTTTATGGTTTATCTATTTTTATTGACAATTATCAAACTATATAGTATCTTTTTAGCCATCTATGGAAAACAAACTTGAATTTATCGGTAGAAATATACGGTATTTAAGACGTGAACGAGGCTGGACTCTTGCCGGACTTGCATCCAGGGCAAAAATGAGCGAAGTGCCTCTTGGCAGAATTGAAAGAGGCGTTAACGCCCCGTCTGCAGCCGCCATTTACAACCTGTCAAAGGCCCTCGATGTTTCTGTCGATATTCTTTTTTCCGAAGAACATGAATCTCTCCGACTCCACCGGTTCGAGGATGAAAAAAAGCCTTTCCTGATTTCCACAGACACGGAAGATATTTTCTCTCCGAAGCTCAAATCCATGGCAAAAGACATTATCGAGGGATTTTGTGCTTTGGAAGATATTTGTACCGCACAAAAACGTGCAAAAATACCTCTTTTTATCCCCTTTGACACAGACGAACACGGAATGGAAATTCTTTCACTGACTGTCCGCAGGTACATGGGGATTGAGTACGGAATTGTATTTGACTATTTCGAACTGTTTGAAAGCCAGGGATTCCGCGTTATTGCCGTTCCCATGCCCAAAGCTTTAGACGGTTTTTCTTATTACGACCCTGTCAACCAGAATGCGTTCTTTTTTCTTAACACTAAAAAAAATCCCGAAAGGCAGCTTTTTAGACTGGCTTATGAGCTCGGCAATATCCTGATCACCACAGCCGCAATACAAAGAAATGAAACCTTTGCAGAAAACACCAATCAAAAGACTTCTAATAAAAAGCCGTTCACAGCCCATCGAGCAGCGAGGCGTTTTGCCGCAACATTTCTCATGCCTTCAGGTGCTGTCGTCGACACGGTTCGGCAACTTGGCATACAAAGAAAACAATGGTCTTATGAACTTCTTCTTCGCATCAAGCATCGCTTTGGTGTTTCCACCGAAGCATTTCTGTACAGGCTTGATGAACTGGGTCTGATTCATCCATCTTCACTAAAGCCTCTTAAGCATAAAATTACCGATCATTACAAAAAAACTGACTACGGCGAGCCCGACTTCTCAAGACGCCTGCTAACCCCCAACGGTCGCCTGTGGGACCTGGTGTTGACCGGCAAAGAATTCAAACAGGGACGAAAAGAAGTGTTGGAAATAGAAAAGCTGTTTGAAAAATGGAAGGTGGTTAAAAAATGAAGACTGACCGTTTCCCAAATGATTTTATGTTTCAACTGGCACCGGAAGAGCATAAATTTTTAAGATTCCGATTTGGAATCTTAAAGAAAGGCCGACATTCAAAATACTTTCCATACGCCTTCACAGAGCATAGTGTGGTCATGCAACACATCCATGCCCTTGAAGACGCGAAACTTGCAGGCAATGAAAAAGATATGACCATGCTCTTAAAATAACAGATTAAACAAGAGGATATCTTCACTATGCCAAAAGAACTTACAAACTCAATGATAGAACGCCAGAATATTCTGAACAACCCCTATGCAGTTACCGAAATTCAGAAAGCTGTAGACCTTCGATGCATCCTTTTTGAAGACCGCTATTGGTTAAATAAGGAGCAGATCGCTTCTTTTTTTGAAGTCACGCCGCGCACCATTGATAATTATCTCAACAAATATGAAAACGAATTACGTCATAACGGTTACGAAGTGCTGCAAGGTATCCGATTGAAAAAGTTGAAGAAAGCTATAGTTGATCAGTTTGGTGACGAAATGAATTTCATTACCAAAACAACGACTCTTGGTATATTTGATTTCAGGGCGTTTCTTAATATTGCGATGTTGCTGACAGAAAGCGAACGAGCCCGCGTGTTGCGGCAAACCATTCTGGATATCGTTATCGATACGATAAATCAGCGTACCGGCGGCAGCAGCAAATATATCAATCAGCGTGACGAAGATTTTATTATTGCCTATTTTCAGGAAGAAAATTACCGCAAAGAATTTACCAATGCGTTGCGCGATTATGTGGATATGGGTAATTTTAAATACCCGATGTACACCAATAAAATTTATGTCAGCATCTTTCGTGAAAATGCACAAGAATACCGCAAGATACTAAAGCTGCACGAAAAAGATAAAGTTCGCGATACCTTTTATTCCGAAATTCTTGATCTGGTGGCTTCCTACGAATACGGATTTGCCAAGCTGCTGGAAGCCACGTATGCAAAATGGCAGCGAAAGCTGACTTCGTGGGATGTGGATCGGCTTTTTAAGGAATTTGAGAAACAGCCGCACTGGAAACCCCTGGTCGAGAGAGCCAGAAACAAGATGGCAAGCCGTGATATGGCATTCAGAGATGCACTTCATTTGCAGCTAAAAGAATATATTATGCCTGTTCAGGCTGATGAATTTGAACGTTTTCTTGGGGAAAAAAGCAAGGAGTTAGCAGAACGCCTGGAAGAAGCCAAAGATGTTTTTAAACGGTTAAAGGAACGTTAATAATGGGATTTATTTACCCTACGCTTGAACAAGCCATTGAAATACATCAGAAAACCGTTGAGGTCAGCGGTGGCGGAACAATGGGAAAATTGGATATGGGAAGGCTCGAAAGTGTCCTTTGCCATATCCAAAACGTTGACTACTATCCGTCTTTTGAAGACAAACTGACCCATCTCTTTTTCGGCGCCTGTAAATTCCATTGTTTTGAGGACGGAAACAAACGGATCGCTATTTCATTGGGTGCCCAATTTTTATTGCTGAACGGTTATGTTTTCGTTACCAGGCGGTTTATCCGTGAAATGGAAAATATCAGCTATCATGTCGCAACTGGAAAAATTGATAAAGACCTGCTCAAAGAGGTTATCTGCGCTGTCATTGAAGATGATATGAATCGTGAAGGATTGAAAATGAAGATATTAATGGCAATTTCAGAATAAAATCGTTATCACACTCGGCAAAATAAGACGAAAGGGGATTTATAGTGCAACTGGTAATAAACAGCGCCGGCACATATTTAACCCAAAACGATGGTCTTTTCAGGCTTAAAAATAAAGACAAACGTTTTGATGTTTCCCCTCAAAAAATAGAATCAATCGTTATTTCCAACCAGGCCATGATTACCACTCAGGCAATTGTTGCCGCTCTTGAAAACAATATAGACATTATTTTCCTGGACGGATATGGCAACCCCATCGGGCGAGTATGGTTTGCCAGGATGGGAAGCACCGCCCTTATCCGCAGAAAGCAACTGGAAATCGCCGAAGATGAAAAAGGGCTGGAACTGGTCATGGATATGATCAGACAAAAAATCAAAAACCAGACGGATTTTTTAAAAAAACTGATGTATTCCCGCCCGGGGAAAAAAGCTTTATTTAAAAGCCCGATTAAAATTATCGACAGTTCTCTTTCCGGCCTTTCCATGCATGACGGAACCATCCAAGATGCAAGAAACAGCATCATGGGATTTGAAGGCACGGCAAGCCGGGCCTATTTCCAATGCCTGTCCAAACTTATGCCGGAAAAATATGTGTTCAAAGGAAGATCGCGGCAGCCTGCCAAGGATGAATTTAATGCTGCATTAAATTACTGCTATGGAATCCTTTACTCCAGGATTGAAAAAGCCTGTATTCTCTCAGGTCTTGACCCATACGTGGGCTTTCTTCACACCGACAACTACAACAAAAAATCCATGGTATTCGACCTCATCGAGCCTTTTAGAATTTATGCGGAACAGACCGTGGTATATCTGTTCACAGGGAAAAAAATGAAAGGCGACTATTTTCATATCACCGATCATGCGGTTTCTTTAAACGATAAAGGAAAACCAATTGTGGTTGATGCGATAAACTCCCATATGGAAGAAACCGTGAGATATAAAAGAAAGAATGTAAAAAGAAAGTATATTCCCCAGCACGAAGCCCACAAACTGGCCAACATACTGCTGGCTGATGAAAATGATAAAAGACCTGAATGGCTGGAGATTAAGGACTTTTGACCTAAAAGGATAAAAAATGTCCGTTCTTGTTTGGATAATATACGATATTGTTGAAAACAAGCCGAGAACCAAGGTTGCCAAAGAGTGCAAAAGGTTCGGCCTTGTCAGAGTTCAAAAGAGTGTGTTTTTAGGGCGTCTTGAATCAAACCGTTTTGATGAGCTATCGGAAAAATGCCGTGACTTGATCGATGAGGAAACAGACAGTATCTATTTGTTTCCATTTTGCCAGGAAGATTTCAGACGGATAAAAGTTTTAGGCCAGGGATTTGACAAAAAGCTGGTAAACGATGAGGTGTTGGCGAAGTTTTTCTGATCCACTGATTATGCTGATTGACACAGCTTAAAAATAAAAGAAGTTTATACCGCTTGCCATAAATATGTTCCGAAATATGGAATTGCGGTATAAGTGGTTGTAGAAAAAAACGTTTCGATAACGGAACGTTTTTTTGACAACCACTATAGAAGCGAAAAATTCCCAGGGTTTAAAAAGGATGATTGAATATCCGTTTCACTATAGCATGAGGAAATTATGAATAAAATTGTTCCTATAGAAAAAATAGCAAGCAAGATATACTTTATCCGTGATGTGAAAGTTATGTTGGATAGAGACCTTGCTGATCTCTACGGTGTTGAAAACAAAGTCTTAAACCAGGCGGTTAAAAGGAATATAAAAAGGTTTCCTGATGATTTTATGTTTCAACTTACATATCAGGAGTTTACAATCTTGAAGTCACAAATTGTGACTTCAAGTTGGGGTGGTGTAAGAAAATTGCCTCACGCATTTACCGAGCATGGGGTTGCTATGTTATCAGGCATTCTAAATAGTGATCGAGCAATCGCGGTTAATATTCAAATCATGAGAACCTTTACAAAGCTTCGTCACATAATATCTGATAATGAAGATCTAAGACGAGAGCTTGAAGAGCTAAAAAAACAGTCTGATGAAAGATTTCAGATTGTTTTTGAAACTCTGGATCAGCTTTTAACTGTGGATGTTAAGAAAAAGAAAAAGATTGGATTTATGGTTAAAGAAAAGGTCAGCAAATATGGAAAGAAGAGATGAGTTTGAGAAACAGGGAAACAAATCATCGTTTCACCGTCTTCCCGCTTCCATTCTGCCGGGAGGAATTTAAAAATATAAATGTTCTTGGACAGGGGTTTAACAAGAAGCTGGTAAACGATGAAATTCTGGCGAAGTTTTTCTAATCCGCATCATTAATATAGAAAGTGCAAAAAATGAAAAAATCGACGTTACTATTAAATAATATTTATTTAAAACCTTCGCAAATTCACAAATTTCGCGGTTTCGTCGGAAATATTTTTAAAGAGCATGACCTTATTCACAATCATGATGAAAAAGGAAATCCCATTTACCGTTATCCGTTAATACAGTTTAAGCTTATAGATAAAACGCCTGCAATTATTGCGATAACGGACAGAGCGGTAGATATCTTTTCGGAACTTTTCATGAAACTTGATAAAATCATTATTGAAGATACTGTTATCCCTGTTTTTGAAAAGGATCTTAAGGTGGAAGAAGTCGAATTCGGATATTCCGATGAGATATTTATGTATGAATTTGTTTTCCCCTGGATTGGGCTTAATCAGAACAATTTTAAAAAATACACCAATGCGGGAAATAATGACAAGGATCAGATGCTAAAGGGAATTATGACAGGTAATATTTTGTCCATGTCAAAGCATCTTGACTGCTGGCTTTTAAAAGAACAGAGAATTAAAGCTGATCATAAGTTAAAAGAAACAAAAGTAAATCTTAAAGGCAAAAGCATGATTGCTTTTAACGGGATATTTAAAACCAATTTTTATTTGCCTGATTATCTGGGAATTGGAAAAGCGGTTTCACGAGGGTTTGGGGTGGTGAGGAGGGTGATATGATAAATGCAATAGCAGAATTAGGCAGGTTTGAAAAAAATAAAAATCCTGATTTAACAAGTTTTGATATTTGGTTGGAAGATTCATTTGATAATGGAAAATATCCCAATCTGTTGCTTATTAAATTTATAAAAGAAGATTCAAAATGGACGTTTGGGAAAATTGATGTTTGGGAAAACAGTACTAATTTGAGAACAAAGCTGCTTTATAAAAGGGGGGCTTCACGTGGTATCGATAAAACGCCAACAAGTAAAGTTGCAACAAGTATCGAAAGAACTCTTAACCAAAAAATAATTGGCTGGTTTGAATCAAATAAAAACAAGAAATTTCTTTCCACAGAAGAAAAAAAATTCCTTAATGAAATAAGTGAAGAAATAAAGGAAAAAAAAGAAGATATTTCCAAGGCTCTAAGTGAAAAAGCTGAGATTATGGATAGTAACGCTATTGTGCTATCACCTGTGTTTGCTGAAAATGGTAATCAAAAGTTTATCGGTGATTATGAGTTTTTTAAAAAATTTATAACAGAAGAAACCAAACAAGGTTACAAATATTCAAAAACATTTAAAAAACACGCTTTTTCTAAAAATGAGACCTGTTCCGTATGTAATAAGGTAAAAGATGAAGTGTTTGGTTTTTTTACATCACTGGCATCTTATACGGTTGATAAGCCAGGAATGGTCTCTGGTGGTTTTCAGCAGGATAAAAGCTGGAAAAATTATCCTGTTTGCCTGGATTGCGCCCTGGATGTGGAAATAGGAATTAAATTAATGGATCAGGAATTATCATTTAAATTTTATGGATTTAGCTATTACCTCATACCAAGAACGATAACTAAAAGAGCAAGTGAAGATATAATTGACAGTATACTTGACTTTAAGAAATCACCCAGAATCAATGCGGCTGATAGAGAAAGGCTTACAAACGATGAAAATGATGTGTTTGAAATACTGCAAGAGGAGCAGAATAATGTTGCGTTAAATCTGGTTTTTTATGCAAAGCCACAAAAAGGTGTTCTTAGAATACTTGCTGTAATAGAAGAAGTTTTGCCATCACGAATCCGGCAGCTTTTTGATGCTAAGCACTTTACAGATAATATAGTTTTTTTAAAAGGACATAAAACCAAAGAAAACAAGGATATGTTCAGATTCAGTTTTGGGACATTGAGGACATTTTTACCAAACAATAAAATTGAAGGAAATAACGATAAATCTTTTCTTGAATTAACCCGCATGGTTTTTAGCGATATTAAAATTGATTATCAATTTATACTCCATCAAATCATTTCACATATAAGAAATAACTTTGTTCAAAATCAAGCAATATGGTTTCAAACGATTCAGGGCTTTATGCTTATTATTTATCTTAATAAATTAAATCTTTTGAGGAAAAGTTTAAAGGAGGCTGATATGGATCACATATTTTTTGATTCATTTAAAATCGAATCAAAAGAAGAACTGGAGGAAAAAACAGAGCTGTTTTTTTCAAATTTTAAAGAGTTTTTTGAAACAGATGCTCACAGCAGTATCTTTTTAATCGGCGTGCTGGCACAGTTCCTTTTGAATATTCAACAACAAGAAAGGAATACTACTCCCTTTAGAAGCAGGTTAAAGGGGCTTAAGATGAATTCACGTGACATATCAGTTTTATTGCCGGAAATTATAGAAAAGATTGAGCAGTATAAAAAACAATATAGTATTTTCTATCAATATAAGGAAGTAGCAGATCTGGCTTCAAAATATCTTATTTCTTCAGGTAATTTCCGGAACTGGAATATTCCGGTAGATGAAATGAATTTTATCTTTGTACTGGGTATGAATCTGTCGCAGTATTTTAAAATTAAATCAAAGACAAATAAAGACAACAAGCAGAAGGAGGATGGAAATGAGTAAAATAGAAAATCGTTCAGAGATTCTTTTTTTATATGACATTGAAAACGCCAACCCTAACGGTGATCCCAATGATGAGAATAAGCCGCGAATTGATGAAGAAACAGGTAAGAACATAGTGACGGATGTCCGATTAAAACGAACTATTCGTGATTACTTAATGGAAAATGGGAATGATATTTTTGTTAGAGAAAAAATATACGATAATGAAGGGCATATTCAGGATGCCAAATTAAGAGCTTCTGATTATCTGCCTGAAGATAAGGAAAAACTATCATCAATGACGGCAGAACAGCAGAAGAAATATATTTCTGATACGGTTTTAAATCAATGCATTGATATTAAATTGTTTGGCGCCACTATTCCGCTTGATCTCAAAGTTAAAAAGGGTGAAAAAACAACAACAGTGACAAGTTCAATAACATATACCGGCCCTGTACAATTTAAAATGGGCAAATCACTCCATTCTGTAAAAATGATGCATATCAAGGGAACCGGAGCTTTTGCGTCAAAACAGGGCGCTACACAAAAAGCATTCCGGGAAGAATATATACTACCCTATTCATTAATAGGTTTTTGTGGAGTAATAAACGAAAATGCTGCAGAACATACTTTATTGCAAACTGATGATGTTAAACTTTTAAAAGAAGCAATCTGGAAAGGAACAAAAGGTTTAATATCAAGATCAAAGTTCGGACAAATGCCTCGCCTGTTTTTAGTCATCAATTATAATCAACCTAATTTTTTCATAGGGGATATTGATAATTTAATTTCCCTTGTTACTGAAAAACGGGATGAACAAATCCGCAAGCCGGAAGAATATTCAATTGATATTACAATGCTAATGGAAAAAATCAATAATTGTGACGATAAGATAGAATCTGTTGAATATATTACAGATAGCAGAATGAAGTTTATGTGTAATGGAGATGTAATTAAATTGGAAGGCCTTGATAAATTTGCTGATTATTCTGCTGAGGTGTCATAATGGCAAAAATATTAGCATTCAAGTTATGGGGGGATTATGCGCATTTCAAGAAGTATTATACAACAACATCTCCCCTAACATTTGAAATACCGCCGCCACCAACATTAATAGGGATTATCTCTGCAATTATCGGGCTTGATAAGGATGAGTATCTTTCATTTTTTCAAAATAAAGACGAATATAAATTGGCTATCTGTCTTGATAAACCGGTGAAAAAGGTTAGGTGGTCACTGAATTTAATCGACACAAAAAAACATTTTTGGATAATTAATAATAGAACACAGATTAGAACAGAATTTTTAAAAGATGCTTCGTATATTATTTATTGTCATCATGCAAATGCCGATATCTATAATAGGTTGAAGAATTATCTTCAAAATCATGAATCTGTATATAGTATTTCGTTGGGCCTCAGTGAACTGCTTGCCAATTATGAATTTTTAGGAGAAATGGGATATGAATTCAGCACTTCTAATGATTGGATTAACTTGAATTCTGTTTTGCCTTATTCACAATTATTAAATGATAATTCAATTGATTTTGGCATAGATCAGGAAATTTTTAAAATTAATTATCCCATAATGATGGATACTGAAAGAATAGTGCATAAAAGGGATGATATTATTTTTGAAAGAAATGCAAAACCAGTCAAATGCAGGGTAAAGCAATTTGCAGTAACAGAAAAAGGGGATAAAATTGTTTTTATCTAATATCTATTCTCATCCTGACAGATTGTTGCACATTCATTTGGAAAATGTCGCTAATTCCTGTACCCAAAAGTTTGATGAAGCAAACAGCAATTTAACACTATTTTTTAGTGAAGAATATTTGAAAAAATTAATATGGCTTATGGGTTTTACCCATGACATTGGCAAAGCCACAGAGAATTTTCAAAAATATCTTATGGAACCAGATGAAAAAGCTAAGATGCAATTAAAAGGAGATCCTTGCACAAATCATTCACTGATATCAGCCGTCATTGCTTTTAAAATAGCAAAAAAATATGTTGAAAAAGTGAAAATTGATGATGAATTTTTTGTTATGATGCCTTTTCTTTTGTTTCTTGCGATAAAAAAGCATCATGGCAATATTAATAATGCAACATCTCTTTATTCTGATGAAAAAGATGAATTAAATGTTCCGACAAGCCATCTGGACACACAAATAAGGGCTATTAATCAGCAAGAGCTTGATTTTCTTTTCTCCTTTATTACGGACAAATTGTCTATTCCAATATCCACCAGGGATTTACCTGAATCCCTAATAAAATATTATGACAAATTTATTCGGAAAAAAACAAAAAAAGATTTTAAAAAGCTTAACAAGAAAACAGATTATTATTTAATTTTTCAATTTCTATATTCATTGCTCCTTTATTCCGATAAAGAAGATGCGATATTTCATGGGGAATATAATGCCAAAAGACAGAATATTGATTCTGAAATTGTAAAAAAATTTAAAAACAGTGAGTTTGGTTTGCCGGACAATGAAATGGATTTTATAAGAGAAGATATTTTTTCTGAAACAGACAGGTCTATTTCAGAATTAAGTCTTTCTAAAAAAATATTTTCATTAAATGTGCCAACAGGAACCGGTAAAACCTTAACAGCTCTTTCAGCAGCATTAAATCTTAGAAATCGTTTAAAAAAGCATGGAGTAACTTCCAGAATTATATATGCCCTTCCTTTTACAAGTATAATTGATCAGAATTATAATGTTTTTAAACAAATACTTAATACCCCTGATAATAATGTTTTGATGAAGCATCATCATCTATCAGAAATATCATATAAAAATCAAGAAAACGAATTTGAACCAGCAGAATCAAAATTTCTTATAGAAAATTGGGAATCGGAAATTATAGTAACAACGTTTTTTCAGATTTTTCACACCCTTCTTACAAACAGAAATAGAATGGTGCAAAAATTTTATAAATTTGCCGGTTCCATTGTTCTTTTAGATGAAATTCAGTCGATACCTTATAAATATTGGGAGCTTGTCAGAGAAATAATACTGAAACTTTCAGAATTGTTTAACACCTATTTTATTTTGATAACTGCTACGCAACCTGAAATTTTTGAAAGTAATGAAATATTTGATTTGGTTCCACATAAGCGCGATTATTTTGAGAAACTTGATCGTGTAGATATTAAATTTGAGACATCTCCTGTTTTGATTGATGATTTTGTGAAATTAACCAAGGAGGAAGTGATAGATTCAGATGAATCATATTTATTTGTAATGAACACTATCAATTCTTCAATAGAATTGCTTAATTGTTTAAAAGAAACAGGTTTAAACGGAAAATATTTTTATTACCTTTCAACAGGAATTATACCAAAGCATCGCTTACAGAGAATAAAATCTATCAAAAGGGCAAAGGAGAGAAAAATTATTGTATCGACCCAATTAATAGAAGCAGGAGTTGATATTGACATAGAAAATGTTTGGCGAGATTTTGCACCATTGGAATCAATAAATCAGATATGTGGGAGGTGCAATAGAAATTCAGGTAGCCATAAAGGAAAAGTAAGAATTTTTCAGTTACTTAATAACGATAAAAACAGTACCCCCTTTTCAAAATATATTTATGGAAAAACAGCATTAAGCCTTATAGAAACGAAAGAATCGCTTGGGGATAAAGTTAAGATTTCAGAATCAGATTTTTTAAAAAATATGAGCAGATATTATAAAACGATTAAGAAGAAGTTGAATCAGGATGAATCTAAAATAAATATAACGTTTATGAAAAATTTACAATTTGCAGATATTTATAAATCCTTTAAATTAATTGAAGATGAAAATTATGAAAGAAAGGATGTGTTTATAGAATATGATGATATTGCGAAAGACATATGGAGTAGTTATTTAAATTTAAAAAAGATTAGTAATTTTATTGATAGGAAAAATGAGTTTTTAAAAATTAAAAAACAATTTTATGACTATGTGATTTCAGTACCTTCAAAATATGTAACAGAAAGAGAATACGAAAATACAAGCTTTGTATATATTAAAAATGAATTGGCAGATCAGTATTACGCTCAAGATGTTGGATGGATACGTACTTACGATAATTTTCAAAGCTATTTTTTTTAATATGAATAATACTCAAGGTTTTATTACAGCAACTCATCTTTTAGAATATCTTTATTGTCCTAGATTTATATATTTTGAAAATGTGCTTGATATACCGGAAAATCAGGAAAAACGGTTTAAAGTACAAAAAGGGCGAATAGTTCATGAAAAAGTCAGAAAAACGAATCCTGCATATTTGCGGAAAAAAATTGGGGTCATTGATAGAAAATCCGATGTTTATCTTGCATCTCCTTTGGGAATAAGAGGTATCGTAGATGAGGTACTGTTTCTGGATGATGATACAGCGGCTCCGCTTGATTATAAATTTGCGGAGTATAAGGAAAAGCTGTTTAAAACTTACCGGTTTCAGTTGATATTTTATGCCAGGCTTATCAAAGATAATTTTCAGATTCCGGTAAAAAAAGGATTTATTATTTACACCCGGAGCAAAAACAAGCTTGTGGAAGTTTCTATAAAAGATAAGGATTTTAGCGAGCTTGAAAAGATTGTTGATGACATGATAAGCATAATCAACAATTGCAGATATCCAAAACCGACTTCAGTAAAAAGGCGGTGTCCCGATTGCTGCTATAAAAATATTTGCGAAAGTGCGATTTAGTATTTTAGTATTTTGCCGGATTGCAGACATGCTGCTGCTAACACATACACAATACTTAACAAAATCTTTTGCGTGAAAATCATGAATAAAAACATTAACATGGGATTTTCTCAGCAAACTTTTTATTTTGATCAGCCCCCTGAGCAGAATTTAAAAAAAGAAGTTCTTGCCTTTATTTATTCAACGATTGCAGGCAACGATCAAGTTACTCTAGACCAGGTAGCAAATCATTTTTGCATGCAATCTGACAGATGGACAAAATCGCTTATTCGGAATTTGGTGAACGACCTGTTTAGAGATGATCAAATCCAGTTTATTATTGCTGAAACTAAATTTTCGTCTGAAAAAATCAAAAACCTTCTTTCCGAGCCAGGTCAATCGCTGGCGAAATTCAAGCAGATAAGAAATAACCTGTCTACTTTAAAAACCCATCTTTCCGAATCTGCTCAATGGAAATATATCGAAATTATAAAACCTGAAGTGGTTGAAAAATCTGTTCTGATACAAGCACAACATCTGGGCAAAAAACTATTCAAACAGACCGTTTCGATGAACCAGAATAAACTGTGCCAAAATCTTCGCAAACATTTACGGATGTGGAGAAGCGATCTGGAAGAGTTTAAAAAGGTTTCCGAAACAGGGAACTATCCTGGGACAAATGAAATACAAAAAGGACTGGATCTTTTAAATAAGCTTTTGAGTGTCCACGATCCGTGTAAATTTTTAGAAACTTTTCTCAACAATGAAAACCGGCTCTGCGATGCATATTCTCATTTTATTATTTTGGATAATTTTTATAAACATCAGATTCACAGCTGGAATGCTCTGGTTGAGGCGGTTGAGGTTTTCAAACCTAACCGGATGCTTCTCGAAAAAGATCCTGATGTGGGAAAAGCGCTTGAATTACTGTGTAAGATGTTGAAAGATCCGAAACCTTACAGTATGATCAAGGAAATAAGCGGCCTTATATCTGTTGTAAAGGCCGCCAATGATCCTATCGTTGAAAAGCAAATAACTTCTGAAAAAGCCCTGGCCGTTGAAAGGTTAGATAAAAGGATTGATAAGATCGCTAAACTTTTGGATGAAAAAAATGTAAATGATGATATCAGGAATAAAGCGCTTTTTCCATTGCAAACCAGCAAGAGAAAAATAATTACGGCTATAAGCATCCAAAGTATTTCCGATTATCTGGAACATGGATTGGATCAATTCGATAACACAATAGAGATGCTTAGCTGATTTAAAACTCACTTTACTTCCAGAATTTATAGTTCCCCCGATGCCTGATTGCTGTTATAAAAATATTTTCGGAAGTACTATTTAGGTTTCTTTTAACAATAATTACAAGCTGTTAATTTTACTCTATAATGATAAAAATTAACTCTATTTGACATGGATAATATTAAAAAACATAGAATATCGTTCTTTGGAAATTTATATAATTCATTGAAATTAAAATATGTTTCCACCATTTCGGACTGAAGAGAGAAATCCATTAAAACAAGGATTGAAACTAATGTTGTATTGGTTGTGCTGTCTGCAGCGTCAGTACTGAAGAGAGAAATCCATTAAAACAAGGATTGAAACTCTATTACGAAGAAGGGCGAATACACAGAAATCAAACTGAAGAGAGAAATCCATTAAAACAAGGATTGAAACTTTCGTTCGAGCCACTTCTTGCACCGGTCAACCCGACTGAAGAGAGAAATCCATTAAAACAAGGATTGAAACACGGATACCGGTATACCGCAGGCAACCTTCAGGGTACTGAAGAGAGAAATCCATTAAAACAAGGATTGAAACCAGATGTTGATAGTACGGGTGAAATCAAATTCGGGGACTGAAGAGAGAAATCCATTAAAACAAGGATTGAAACAAGGTGCGGTTGATGATCCGTACAGCGGAGCCTGGACTGAAGAGAGAAATCCATTAAAACAAGGATTGAAACTCGATCATAAACAACCCCGGCGCCACGGCTCCGCAGACTGAAGAGAGAAATCCATTAAAACAAGGATTGAAACAAAGCAAAGCCTGGCTCTATACCGCAGAATTTACCATTACTGAAGAGAGAAATCCATTAAAACAAGGATTGAAACTGCAATCAAAGAAATTGCCCCTCCAGCCAAACTGCCGACTGAAGAGAGAAATCCATTAAAACAAGGATTGAAACGCGTCGGAGAGTACGGCAAAGAATCCTTTAGGCCGCACTGAAGAGAGAAATCCATTAAAACAAGGATTGAAACTTGGGTTGCAGGTGATGAAAGAGCTATTTAGTGCCTGAACGAAAAGTCATGGTTTTACGAGCCAGCCGGTTGGTTATGTTCGTTCATTAAATTACTACCGTTCAAAATGATGGCAGCCAGTAGTAAATCAAATCTTGGCTACCTT
>JAXHVO010000005.1 GCA_034189135.1 Thermodesulfobacteriota bacterium
GACAGCCCTTACCGGATGGGTTTTGAACCCATTAGACTCCTTCAGCGAATTTCAAATGTGGCTCTTTCGCCACCTATTCCAACGCTCCAGACTTCGCCTGGCGCTACGATGTTCGATGTTCTTTTTTGCATCCCCATGCAGACGATGTCGCCACCGCCAGCCCGATGGAAAGAGGCTCTAAAACCAACACTAAAACCAATATAAAAATCGAAGCCGCCCGGGTGGGATCGATGCCGAAAGTTTTCGCTGCAGCAAACACCGGTGCAGAAAATGCCCGATCGGTGATGCATTGTTTTTCAAGATCCGAACGCTCTTTTGAGATCTCAACCAGTCGGACCTGCATGCGGCCATATCCGGCTGCCTCTCGCTCTTTAATGCGTTTGGTCACGAACGTATCCGGCAGCCCGGCCAGGGTGGTATCAATGGTCTTGATGCTTTCGCTCAGGATCTTCTCCTCACGATCCAGGGCGACCAGCGCCGTCCGTGCCGCACTCAGCTCCCGGGTCCCCGTAACATGACTCTGGGACAGATACCCCAGGATTTCAACCGAGGTGATCATCACCAGGGCGGCGATCACGGCCATGTAGAAGCCGCGCATGATAAAATTCAAACCCTTCCATTTCCGGTGCAGGTGTACCACGGTGAGCAGCTTGCCCAGCTCCATGCCCGCGCCCATGAGGACAGCCACCATCCCGGCCCCGGCAAACACCGCCGCCAGGCCGTAAACGCTCATGTATGCGCTGGTTCCAAAAACCATCAATAATGCCGCTGTGATCAGTGTTTTATGCATACGCCCTCCCGTTTTCGGCTTCGCTGTGGCAAGCCCTGGTTATCAATGCTTTAACTCCTGGTGAAAGCTTCAACATCGTCCTCCTGTTCTGCAGCCGCAATTTGATTTGACCTGATTCTTGTTTTACACTCCGGACAAACCCTCTGCGCTTTTCAAGATCAAGCAGGCTGGACGGATCGGCAATATCATGAACAAAATCTCCCGGAACCAACGCATCTGCGTCTATCACCTTGAGCGGCTTGCTGAAAAAATCTTTGCTCATTTTATTCATCAGCGTATCCTCATTTATCGGTTCGGCAGGTGCATTAAAAACCGCATGGCCAGTGCCCCGGCCTGGGCGACTTTTGTTCGCAGGATGTCCACGTCCTCCAGGGCGTCCTGGTTTTCTATCGACGATTCAATCACCTCTCCGGCTTTTTTGGCCAGAATTATGGCCGCTTCGCCACGGCTGTCCGGCCATACCGGGCGGTTGTTCTCATCGATGGTCAGTTGTTTCAAAATTAAATGAATGGCATCCGGTCCCATCATTTTTTCTTCCTCCCGCTCACCTTACCCGTGCCGTTACACACGGGACAGGGTTCTCGTGGATGCTGCCTTTCGAAATGTATGCTCGCCACGGCAGGTTTTTCCCTTTTGATCATCTTTTTTCCTTTGCATTTCGGGCAGGTTTCCACGGCGTCTCACTTCGGGGAATTCACCTCGTATTCGAACAGCTCTTTATCTTTTCGCTCCGTGCCGAATTTTTTCAGCTTATCGTCCGGCCATTTCTCCAGCTCGTCCCAGTTGACCGTTTCCGTGGTCTTAATGGCCTTCTTTTCCTTTTCTTTTTTCAACCTGTCCAGCATACCCTTGGCCCGTTTGACCCACTTTTTTACGCTGTACAGCAGCGCACCGTGTTCCAGATCGATCCGAACGCTCTCGATTTCCTTAACCGGGCCGGGAATGGAAGCCTGTGCCGTGTCGATGAAAAGTCCTTTTTTATGCTTTTTAATCAGCCGCCTGAGTTGGCTGTCTCTGGTTTTAATAAGCGATTTCAGTCTATCGATATCATCCTGATATTTCCCGGCTATCTCTTCTATCTTGATAGCAATTTCCTTTTCGACCTCGGCAAGCCTGCTCTGCCATTCAGCGATCTCCTCTAATAGATAATCCGCCTGTTTTTTAATCTCCTTCACGATTTTCAATCCTTTCAACCCGCAACCCGCAACTATTCTTTCTTAAGTTCCAGCGACAGCTGTCCCACCAGTTCGGGCAGCGTCATTTTACGGACTTTGGCCTCCATCCCCAGGATTCCCAGGGCGCGTTTTCGCAACGTTTCGCAATAACTGGTTAGCTCGCTCCCGGCACTGGCCAGCCAGTATCCGCCGCTGTTTTGGGACTGTTTTGAGCAGATGGCCACCCCGTCTTTCCGCAGCTCGGTAATCAATATTCTGAGCGGGCGGGTGTCGTTGATCCGGTGTTCGTATGTGGTCTCAAATACCTGCTCATACAACTCCCCCATGCCGATTCTGTTGCTCTTTCCCACATGACCGGCCATGATTATCAGGATGCGGGTCCTGTAGGATTGCTTTTCCTGCTCGGTCATTTTCTTTTTTCGTGACATTTTATCCTCCCGTCTTCGCCTGCGGCTTCGCCGCGGCAAGCCCTTAGCCTCCTATCTTTAACCTTCCGCCTTAACCGGCCATTGCCAGCATGACCTGCGCCACCACCAGCAAAATAAATAGAAAAGCCGCCACCGGAATCACCACCCAGTTCATGAACCGGTCAATGCCGCTTTCAATTTTGTCCAAATAGTCATCTCTGATTTCCATTAAAGTTCTCCCGGGTCAAAACCGTGACCGCCATATTTTTTACCCGGTCGATCTTGACCACGATATCCAGATCCGGGTGCCAGTAGATCGCCAGCATACGGAACGGCGTGCCGTCCGGATGCTTCAACTCCCTTCCCATTTGTATTCGCACACCCTCTTTCAGTATTTTATGCACCGCCTCTATGGTAGGGTAGATTCCCACCCGTTTTTTCCAGTTCTCACAGAAATGTTGTGACAATCTCAGCATGAATTTTAGCCTTCTTCCTTAATCGCCTGCCGGTGCTGTTTCTCAAATTCTTTTTTCACCGGACGTATTCCAACCCAATAAACTATATGACGCCACAAGTAGCCAAAGACGTTGTTACCATCAATATCCGTAAAAAAACCTCCATTCCCGCACCAAAGTTCAGCGCCGTTCCTATGGGCAGTGAGGACTTTTTGGGAAATAGGGTTCCATCGCAATTTCCACTCGCCAGCCTTTAGTTGCTTGATTACACACATAGCTCTTTGTCGTTTATTCATTTATGTCTCCAGGTTCCCGCATTAGGTCGAGTGGCTTATTAGAAAAGTGAGCGTTCGCGTTCCTTTTTTAAGTCGTCAATTATATTTTCAGCTTCTGAAGAATCCAGTTGGAAAATATTTTCAATGTGGCTTTGGAACGCCATATAATTGGCTTCTAAAAAATCAATGATCATCATCAAATCAAATTCTTTCATGGTGTTTTCCTAATATAGGGTTATGCGTCGTCATGCATTTTTTGTGCTGTTTTATTTCTCTTTTGGTGATACATCAGCGCGGCCACGATCTTGTGCAGCTGGTGCGCATTGCACCAGCTCGCCGCATCGATGCCGAACATATTGCGAGCAATCGCGTCGGCATAACCTCGTTTCAGGCCCAGGTCCGCCAGGATCGCATCCACCTTTCCCAGCAGCCGGTCTTTGGAGCTGACCGGGCCTACTGCTTGCTTTCTTCTGCCTTTCGCCTTTTGTCTTTTAAACCCCAACTTGTAAAAATGCTTTATCACCAGGTTAAACTTGGCGGCATTCAGCTCCTTGGAAGATGCCACCCCCACACCTGCCAGCATGTCCCGGTATTCCGTTTCTGACATTCCGATCTTTGCCTTGGCCACATGGATGAGCGCTTTTTTTTTATTGCTGATCGGCATCTTCCGATATCTCCACCACCGCCATCCTGGCCTCCAGGGCCAGGGTCACCACCTTGTCTATGGCGTCCAGGGCTTTTTTCTTTTCCGCCCTGATCCGGCGCAGCTTTTCCGCCTTTTCCTCATTTTTCGGCATATCCACCGGATCTTGAATCATCAGGTAAATCCCGTTTTTATTTTTACGCACAATCCCCCGCCGCACCAGCATCTGCAGCCACTCTTTGACGTATGATTTTTCCGCTCCGGCCATTTCAATGAGGTCGTCCACGGTCACCTTGCGGCGGTCCCGCAACACCCGCCACATCACCTCCTGAAGCTGAGGCTTTTGTTTTTTGCCTTTATAGATATAGGCACCCTTTTTTAACGGTTCTATTTCACCGGAACGCTTCAAATCCAGAATCGTTCTGTACAGCTTCCGTTTTTCCGCATCCGATACCATGTCGAGCTCGATGGCAATTTCCTGTATCCAGATTTCCCGCCCTTTGCGATCCTGCATAATTTTTCTGACTTTACCTGCAAAAGTTTCTTTCATGCTTCACCCAAACCCAGACCCAGATATTTCACCGCTTCATCGAGCGCCTCTTCGTACCCGCAGCCGATGCGCTGGTATAGGGCCGCCTGCATATGTTTGGGCAGCCTTTTGTAGCAGTCCCAACAAAACGATTTACCAGGCTTTTTATAGTAGCCGCACAGGCACTCGTTGCTCTGTAGCTCCTGCCAGTAAAACTTTTTATCCGATACTTTCATGTCTTATCCGCTTAACCCCGCCTTGACCGCCACCCTGGCAATAGGGTCCGTGGGGTCAGGGGTTCCGTTGGCATTGGCATATTGCACCAGGGCCAGCATGTCCCGTTTGACGATCCTGAAATCACCTTCCGACGCACCGTGAAAAATCTTTGCCACAGACATGGAAAGCTTCAAACCCGTCGAGTCTTTGGCATACAAAAGGATGTCGGATACATCGATGGGTCCAAATTCCATCCGCCTGAAAACTCTGGACCAGACACGCCGGTTTTGCCGCATATAACCCTTCAGTTCTTCTTCACCGATAAGTATAAACGGTGCGGTGCTCATGTCCGACAGATCCCGGACCAGATCGAGAAACGATCCGGGCAGTTTTTCAATTTCATCAATAAACACCGGCATGGGGTTGGCGATCAGCCTGTCAACGATCTCCACAAAACACGGACCTTTTCTGGATGGAGCCGGATTGATTCGCAGTTCACGGCAAAGCGCCTTTAAGAACTCCAGCTCGCTGGTCCGCCAGATGGTGGCCACCCGAAGATAGATACACCCGGGGTTGTGCGCATGGTACCACTGGCTGGTCCGGGTTTTCCCGCGACCGGCCCGGCCGTATATCATACCCAGCCTACCTTCGCCCGCGCCCAGCTCCAGGCCGTCCATCATCACCTCAAAATTCCGCACATTTCGTGTTTTGATAAATACCGGCTTTACTTTTATTTCCTCCATACGTTTATTCCTTCCCTTTCATCCTCCTCGTTCTCCAACTGCCACACCATCATGGTGCGTGCCCGGTGCTCTTCGAAGCGCTCCATGTACATTTTATATTCACCGGTCTGCTCGTAATAGGTCATGAAAGCTCGATGCTCTTTGGGAATCAGGATATTCCGGGTTTCCAGCTCGATTAGTTTTTCATACCGGTCGATTTCGTTCATTTTCGGCAGCTCCTGGAATATCATGGCGGTCTCGTCGATGGATTCCGGGATATAATCGTCTTTCGGCTCCTCGGCGGGCATGTCCTTGTTCAGTTCGACCAGCTCATCATACTTGCGCTGGATCTCCTTTTTCTCGGCCTCTGTCAGCTTTCCGGACAGGTCGATCTTCTTAACTTCAGCCTTCAGCCCTCCACCTTCGACCTGTCCCTCGATTCCTATTTCAGCCAGCCTGCGCCGGTGTTCCGGAATAACCTCATTTTCCAGAAACGCCCGGGCGGTGACGTCGGCTTGTTTTTTCTGGTGTTCTTTGTATTTAATGTGTTTGACCAGCCTGGCCTGGTCTTCTTCGTTGCCCAGGACTGTGGCGGCAGGATGAACTTTTTCCACCGGCCTGGCTTCACAGATGAAATCGCCATTGCCGTCAAACACATATATGGCTGATTTGTCCTGCAGATCGTAACGTATGGTCACCTTGTGTTTGCGCCCGTAAAGGGCGGGATCATAATAATTCTGACCGAACAGCCGGATGCCGTTTCTCCGGATGGTGCGAACCTCTATACTCATCATGAGATATTGCAGTTCGGCCGGATTGACGCCGTCGCCCTTACCTTCCAAAAAAAGATCGAGTGGAGACCGGCCTTTCAAGTGCCCTTTTTGGGGTCTTTGCGCATAGGCGTCAAACCAGGCCGCGATAGCCATGTGTGCCTGCTCTAAGGTGATACATCTGCCGCCGGTCAGTTTGTCATATACTTTGCGATGCAGTTTTTCGCCGCGCAGCATCCGGGGCGGTTTTTTATCGATGGATGTGCCGGTATAGGTGGGGCACCAGCGTTCAAGTTCGGCAAAACTGCCGAAAAACCTTTCCACGGTTTTGCTTTGTCCGTGATACGGCCAGGCAAAGATCGTTTTGATGTCCAGGCGCTCGAAAAGCCCTGTAAAATTTTCCTGATCGAAATCGACACCTTTGAAAAACCGGGCTTTAAATGCTTTCCCGTTATCCAAATAGGCCACCTTGGGATATTTCCCCAGGCGCAGGATCGCCCGGCGAAGAGCCGACGCGATGGCCTGGGTATTCTCCGTGGGCATGATTTCCCATCCCAAAGGAAAGTTGGATTTCATGTCCTTCCACAGGATCAGCATCATTCTTTTAGGCTTACAGGGGGGCCAGGGGTTGATGATTTCGAAGTTGAGCACGTGGCCGTCCGCCACCAGGATGTCACCCACGTTGATCAGGCTGTAATCCCGCTCGATATAGTAGGCGCACTTATCATTCCACGCCTTGGCTCCCTGGCGGGAAAACACCCAGATATGATAGTTGTGCGATTTCCAGTACATCAGCCAGCGCCGGTAGGTGGCATCCGAATAACCGTCGCGGATATTTTTGTTTTCCATCATCCACCGGGCCTGGCGGATGGCTTCCGATATTTTGGGCCGGTTGGGTTGCAAGGCGCAGCGCAATAAAATATTTTCCTGGTCTTCGGTTAGACTCTGGCCGCGATGGCAAAACCCGCGTCCATCGGCCAGTTTGAGAGTGTCCCCGCTGTGGCGCATGGTTCGCTTCCAGCCTTCGACGGTTTTCCAGCTCACCCGGCCAAGCTCTTGATACAGTTTCGGGTAGGCGAGCCCGCTGTTATAGGCACGGATAAAATCCGTCCTGGCTTTGCTCTTGTTTCCCCAGGCGGATTTTTTCAGCGCCCGGACATACAGCCTAAGCAGGTCGGCCTTTGCCAGGGCATTGTTGATCTGCGCCTGGCAAAGGTCGTGCAGCCTCCCGGTAGGGACCTGTTGCACCGCTTCCGGAACCCTACAGCCTTGCGGGATGGTGATCTGTTTGGCCTGTTTTTCGATTTGTGCTTTATCGTATAGGATGCGGATTTCTTCAGGGAGTTTTGCGATGATGAATTCCTTGCGTTTTCCCCCACGGCCGTTGATAGATTTATAACTCCAATTTTGCTTTTTAGCTGCTATTTGTATCCAGCGAACGCTTTTACAGGTAACCTCCGAAAGTTCCATAGCTGTAACTGTATTGCCGTTCATTTGATTCTGTTACCTTCCCTTTTTAAGTTCCCGTTTCAGCTTCTGCATTTCGTAAACAGCCGTTTCCATCTTTCCCAGCATCAGCGTTTTTTTCTCATCCTGGGTGATTACATCGCCCTCTTCCGCCTCCGCAAATGACCGGCAAGGAGCAAGGCAGCCGGTAACATGGTGGATGGCATACAGCATCGGTGCAGGGATGGGATACCGGGCGGGCTTGGACAGATGGTGGTTGAACATGTGGATGGACAGATATTTACCTTTTTTGGCATGCCATCCGAAATAGGCGTTGATCCCGTCGACCACCTCTTCCCGACTCATGCCGGACTGCCGAACGGCCTTTTTGATGGCCGCCGCCTGTTCGATACAGGCTTCTTCATAACTTTCGATGTTTTTGGCAGGTTTGTTGGTGTGGATTGTCTCCAGGATTTCCGACTTTTCTTGCAGATGGGCTTGAACGCGCTTTTCAAAACTAAAATTGAAGGTGCGCTGTATGTGCTCTATATTTTTCTTTTTTTTAGACATTGACTTTCTGTGGCCTTTTGCAGTATGTCAAAAATAAAGTTTATTTCTGTATCAGGCGGCCTTGGATGCGACCTTGGATGTGCTTCGGTGTTTCGGCCCCAAATAGTATTCCGGGAAGACTTCCGTTTTATCTTTACCGATCGACCGAGCCACCTCTCGCATCGCCTCGTCGGAGGTGGCCTTTTTATTGACCACCAGTGAAATGAGCATCTCCGACTTGCCGAGCTTCTGAGCGATTGCCTTTTGTGTTATTTTGTTTATTTTTAAATCATTTTTAATTTCGTCGGGTGTCATACTCATCCTCTTTGTCTATTTAGGTTTTAGTTTTAGATAAATTTTATATTACTGAGTAATTATTTGTCAAGAAAAAAATATATCATAGTAATATTATGTCGCAAAAAAATATTTCTAATAAGGAAATTGGCCAGAGAATAAATAAAATACGAACATCGCTAAATTTATCTCAATCCTTATTTGCCAAGTCTTTAGGTGTGACGCAGGGATATATTAGCTGTATTGAAAAGGCTGAGAAAGATCCATCGATGACACTTTTGATACTTATTACTAAGCAATATAATATTACTAAGAAATGGCTAATAACCGGTGAAGGTGAAATGATCCAAGAAAGGGATGTGGAGTGTGACGATCCGAAGATCTCGAAGCTTTTGAAGAAGGTAAGGAAGGTGCTCAAAAGTGGCCACAAGGTGACGCAAGAAGCCCTGGAGGTTAGCATCCGCTATTTTTCTCAAGCCATAGACGATCTGGAACTTCTACAGGAAACAAAAAAACGCCAGAAAAATATGGAATCAAGAATGGCGTCGCTGGAAACGAGGATAAAGAAATCTGAAGACATCAGAAAGGAAGACCCTCCGGAACGGCAGGAAGAGCTTTTAAAACTAAGAACCGGATAACATTGATTTAAGATTAATATCAATGTGTTATAAAAAAGATTCAAATAAATGTAAAAAAATCACGTTTTGTTAGATTTATTTTAGCACCCTTCTTTTACCACTTTTCCCGATTATTCCCAATTAAAAGCGATTACACCCGATTAGAGAAAAATATACACTTGTGTCAACCCCAACCCGCAAGGCTGTTTTAAACGGAAAAACCTGTTCACTTTTCATTTTTTTTAAAATTCTTACTTCGTATTAAAAAATTTAATACCTGTCCTTAAAATTTCGCATCTATATAATAATATTATATATTTTATCTATTCGCACTCAATTTTTTAGTTCGCACTTCAGTTCGCACTTTAATAAATTAAGTGCGAACTGCTTTTTATGATAAATATTGATTTTTCCGGCCGGATGATGGTATAATATGCCGGTTTTAAATTTGGAGGTTGGAATGGAAGGAAATGATGAAGTTAAAAAAAATTCCAGTCTGAAATTGCAAAAAGGTTTATCCGTTCTATTAATTCTCATATCTGTTGTTGCTATTCTGGCCAGCCCTCACGGATTCTGGGCGTTTCTGTTTATCGCAGGTTTAATTTGGTTCGTTGTGATTAGGATTGTTGAGTAGCTTTAGACTATAAACATTGAAAACACACAAACCTGAACCGAATGCTTTTTCAACCAATAGCTTCACCGGGAGGCAGTATGTACACAAAATGTTCTAACAAACAGTGCGGACAGAAATATAAAATAAAATCCGAGATGATAGGATCAATGGGAAGGTGTAAAAAGTGTAATAATATCTTTAAAATAATTGAACTTCAGGCTGATCCGCCTCTTAAGAAAAAGCGAAGGTCAGCACTGGAAGTTATGGAGGAAAATATTATTAATATAAAACAAGAAGTTAGTAATTTTATTCCACGACTGAACACTTCTCTTGAGAAGAAGGAAAATGAAAGCGACACCAGGCTGCTTATTAATAAAATGCTGCAAAAAGTTCTGGGATATAGATTGGAAGATATTAAAACTGAGCAGAAAATAGAGGGACGCAGGGCTGATTATGTTCTATCAATAAAAGATAAAGATGTGATGGTTATTGAGGCAAAAAAAATTGGAATGCCTCTCAGGGAAAGACAGATATTTCAAGCAACCTCATATGGTGCCTATAGCGGAATTAAATGGTCTTTACTGACAAATGCTATTGTTTGGCAGCTTTATCATATATCAACAGAAGATAAAATTAAGGCAGACCTTGTTTTCACTATAGATCTGCGAGACGGCATTGATGATGATGAAGCAAAGTATTTTTATTTAATTTCAAAAGCCGGGTTGTCACGAAAAGATTTGCTGAAAAATCTTTGGCAAAAAATAAGTGCGCTCTGTTACGACAATATTATCGGTGCAATCCTCACAGACGATGTAATTTCCAAAATTAGAACAACCTTATCAAAACAGACAGGTTGTAAAATAAATAATGATGAGATCAGAACCGAAATTGAAGAAAACATTTTCCAACTTACATAACTGTGATTTATGTTACCCCGGAGCGTAACATCCGATGCCATGCGTCCTGTGAAATAGATAGTGTTATTCTATATATACAGTATCTCACAAAATATAGTTAAATATGTTAGCCTTAAATTAGATAGCCAAAAACGAGAAATCAATAATGACAACATATATAGTCACATTCGAAGTGAATGACACCGACAGAAGGGTGGAGCTCAAAGAAAAACTACAGAGTTATAAGAGTTATTGTCCAATCCATGATAATTGTTGGGCAATTATTACAGACCAAAAACCAGCGCAAATAATAGATTATCTTAAGGGAGGCTTGGTTGATCAGGACCGACTTTTTGTGGTTCGGTCAGGTACTCATGCTGCCTGGTGGAACACCTATGGTGAAAAGAATAGTGAGTGGTTGAAGGAGAATTTATAGGGTTGCGGGACGTTCCTTGATATATTGACAAGTCGGTTCGAGGCGTTCACTAGAAGTTTATAGCGGAGGTTCAAGACCTAAACAGGGTGCAGGTTATGCTGATTGTAAAGATTATTTACACCGCTTTCCTGGTATGGCAACTAAGTTTCTTTTTTGCCCTCCTGGAAAGCCTCTGGGAATCGCGAAAAAATAAAATACCTTAACTGAAATTCTCTCCCAGCGAATAATATCTAATGCTAGTGGATATAGGCAAATAAAAGGAGTCACACAAATTCACATGAAAGATATATTAGAAAAGCTCTCCTCTTACAACATATTCAACTATTTGTTTCCTGGGGTCCTATTTGCAGCAATGAGTGACATTATACTAACCTCTAACTCGCTGTTATTAGATGATAATGTTGTCGGAGTTTTTTTTTATTACTTTTACGGAATTGTCATTAGCCGCGTAGGATCTCTTTTGATCGAGCCATTCTTGCGATGGGCACATATTATACACTTCGCACCTTATACCGATTTCATCACTGCTTCAAAACTTGACCACAAAATAGAGTTGTTGTCCGAATCAAATAATATGTACCGAACTTTGATCTCGGTTTTCTTCTGCTTGCTGCTTCTGAGTTTTTTTGAATATATTGAGCAAGAAATATCATTCTTATCCAACCATTCTTTGATAATTGCTGTACTGGTACTACTTATTCTATTTGCTTTATCATACCGAAAGCAGACTGCATACCTCAAATCAAGAATAATGCAAGTGAATGAGAGTAAAAACACCAGTAACGGAAACGATGAGGAGGCAGAACGATGAAAGTAACTATTCATGACGTTGGACATGGTGCATGTGCGAGTTTAATTCACCAGAATGGCAACGTCATGCTGTGGGACTGCGGCCGCCGAGATGATTATCGACCTTCCGATTTTCTGCCGTCGATAGGGGTTTCGAAAGTTGATATTTTTTTCGTCACTAACTACGACGAGGATCACATTAGCGACCTCCCCAACTTGAGAGATAAAATACGTCTCAGGTCTTTAGCCAGAAATAAGAGCATTTCAGCCGAGCAGCTAAGATCGTTGAAACTTCAAAGTGGTCCGATCAGCACAGCGATGGGTTGCGGGACGCTCCTTGATATATTGACAAGTCAGTTCGAGGTGTTCATTAGAAGTTCATAGCGGAGGTTGGGGACCTAAACAGGGTACAGGTTATGCTGATTGTAAAGATTATTTATACTGCTTTTGTGGTTTGGATGCTATGTGTCCTTTTCGTCTTCCTGGGCAGCCTCTGGGAATCACGAAAAATTAGAATGCTTTTGCTGGAATTCCATCGTAGCGAATCAATATCTAATGTTAACCATTAGTTCCGTAAATGGGCAATGTGAAATATATATTATTTTAGAGGATAAGATTGACAGAATGCATCATCCCTGATAGAGTTTTTGAAAATTAAGTATTAATTTCTCGAAAAGGCAAATCCGGGGGGACCCGGATACGCAAAGCCCTTGAGCCTGAAACACCGGTTATATAGTTCGGTGCACAGGCAGTCAGGCTGCCGAAGGAAATAAATTAGAGGCTGTTTCGTTTCTTTTGGCGGAGCAGCTTTTTTATTTTAAGCGGCTGATCCGCCTCAACCACTATGTGTCCGGTAAAATAAAATGCCTAAGCTGAAATTCTTTCACCATAAATCAATATTTGATCTTAATCGCCTGTTAGGAAAAATTAAGCTTAAAACCTTTACAAATATCATCGATTCAGAAACCCGGCTGGTCGTTTCCATTATTGATAACGGACCGGATTATGATGATGGCTACTCTATTTCAATTACAACCCCGAGATATCCGGATGGAAAAGATGGGGTGCTGATTAAAGATAACGATCAACAGTTAATCGATCTAAAAGTATTTATTGACGATTTCATTAAGTCAAACAGAGATCAGAATTATAAGCTTCTTTTTGCAAGATATCTTGAAGATTTGGCTAAAATTATACGAAAAACTATTATTAAGGTGGTCTAAATATGCCTGAAAATAAACTACCTTGATCGCCCCAAAAAGGAGGTGTATAAATGAAAAGAATGGCAACTCTCACATTAATCGGTGTTTCTGGTAAAAAATATACATTCGATGTTTATCCGTATGGCACAATATTTGAGGCCATTGGCGCGGTTTATTATATATCCAGACGAACAGAAAAAGCTGATGGCACCGGCTCCCATGATCAAATATATATAGGCGAAACAGAAGATTTATCTGAAAGGTTTGATAATCACCACAAAAAAACTTGCTTTAAAATGTACAGTGCGAATTGCATTAACATCTATGAAGAGTCTGATGAAGGAAAAAGACCCAACATAGAAAAAGATCTCATAGATGCATACAATCCCCCTTGTAATGGGTAAACATAACAAAGGAAATCTATTAATATGAAGCATCGCCTTGAATTTGATTTTTATGAAACTAAAGATGATCGCAAATATGCCTTTTTTTATAATCTTGATGGAAATGTTGCCTGGGCAGTAGGATTTCCACCTCCACTGATTCCAAAACTTGGCGTTGGCAAAGCAGGCCCTGAAGTAAAAGCTGATTCTCAAGAAGATGCACGCCAAAAATTAATCAAAGCTATCGAATCCGGAAATTATTTAAATGAACCATAGACTACTGTAGAACCTGTGGGAATCACGAAAAGATTAAAATGGTGAAAATTTGAAGCCTTGTGACGAAAATATTAAGCAAACTTTAGAATTGGTAAATGACATGATCAGCATAGCTGAAAAAGGCGACGCAGATCGGGAAGATGATGGCTGTGGTATCCTTTATGGAGTTTTACTCGATACGGCCCACAAAATAAAACAAGTTGCAGAAACTGAAAAGAAAAATCATATAAACAAGGGGTGGTGGAAATAGAGCTGTATTAATTTTCTGAGTTTACTTGCAAAAAACAGTTTAAATCACTAATATGTTGTATTGTTTTTACTTTTCAACTTTATAACGCCAAATAGTCGTAATTAAATACGGCTATTAAGCCGTCTAATCTATGTTCGGTCAGGTACAAGACTATTTTGGTAAGGAGCGCTAAATGACAATCTTTATCCAGGATGGTACTGATCTAAAGATTGACACTTCGAACCTTACATTGCACGAGCGACACTTGATTAAGAGGTTATGGCCTCCATTGGAAAGCCATAGGGATCAGTTTGATTCGGCTTCAACAGGGGTATTTCCATCTCCAGATTTCGGCTATTTTATGCTTGCTGAGAGATATTGGCGAGCTTCCTTGTGCATCTATTTTGCAGGTTTTGGAAAAGGATTTATTGAAGCTGGAGTAGGATTTCTTGAGCCTTGGCTTTTCAATTGCCGTCATGCATTCGAACTTTATATAAAAGGGCTTTACCTTTATGCAGCTTGGTATGAAGATTTGACTAAAGATCCTCTAAGGAGAGGCTATAAAACCGAAATGGAAAGGATTGAAACCGAACATGCCCCAGCTAAAATATATGACGAATATAAACGAAATTTAAAAACAATTTTGGAGAAATGGGATACTGACGAAATAGGTGAGGTTCCAGAACTTGATAGAATGATTCTTACTCAACATGCTGAAATAATACTTTCTGAGCTAACTGAAGCAGACCCGAAAAGTTTTAAATTTAGGTATCCGAGTTTGATTCATAAGAAACCAGTCAATAAGAATAAAATTCATAGGATACAGGAACTGTCTTGGGTCTGGGATGCGGAAAAATTATTCACAGAAACCGGTTTGCCAAAAGAAGCTGGTGTGATGTTTGAACATATTAGAGTTTTAAACAGTCTCCATGATTTATTTAGCGAGCTATCTCACATAGCCGACTATCATGATGCAATTTATTCGTACATTGATGAGTTACAAGATTACGCATATGAATGGTAGTATAAAATAGTCCACAAATGAAAATCCTGCATGCAAAACTAAGCGAAATCTTAGATCACCGAACCAGCGGCAAGCCGCGACGTTAGGCTGAACCAGCAATGAACAATAAACGCAAGGTGCGCATAATATGAAGAAAGATTTTCCCCTCTGCGATTTCTTTAATAACAACGAAGCACTTCATTGTGCATCCTTGGTTATTACTCCAAATTTAACTGAGGATGACCGTGGGAGAAAAACTTTTTCACAGCCCTCCGAAGTGATTTCAAACGGGACTATCACATTCATAGAATATGGCGGAAAAACCTACGGCATCACTTGTTGGCACATAATCGAAATATTTCGTAATGCAGAAAATGAGCATGGCAAACATAGCCATACAATGAGAACTATGGTCAACGGATTCTATGTTATCATGGATCGATTTGTCAGGCCGTCACCGGAATTTGGTCAACCACAAATAGATATTGCTATCCGAGAAATCAACCCCGAGCACATTAAAAAAATCGGCAAAGCCCCAATTAAATTAGAGTCCCTTCCAGATATGCCGGATGAGTTACACCATGCTATCGCAATTGGATTTCCCACTAAGTTAAAGCATAAAAAGCAAGAAAATGAAGCCTTTCATAGAATTTTAATGCCACATGTATCGATTGTCGCAGAACTGAGTGATGGAAAACCAACTCAGCGATTTAACATGTTTAGTGAACTCGAAGAAAAACCTGATGTAATAGATTATAGCGGTGTTAGTGGCGGACCTATCTATTGGAGTACCGAGAAAGAGTATGGAATTATCGGAATAAATTACGAGAGTGCTGCTGGTTCAGAATTGTTTGGAGAAAAATCAATTCATGTATCAGGCGAATTAGCCACCCTGGACATAATCAAAAAATGGATAAAAGAATATCATGATAAAACTGCCTAACGAGACGGTTGCACCTGATCGCAGGATTCGAGCCGCTTAGAAAGGTTTTCGGTTTTTGAAAATAACTGGTATTTTGAGAGTTTGCTGGAAACCCCTGCGCCAAGTGAACCGCAGCGTTATTTTCTTCTTTTAATTTTCTGAGTTTACATGCAAAAAATAGCTTAACTGAAATTCTCGCTAAGTTCGATTTTCATGACTTACCGAGAAAACTTTAGAATAAATAGTTTAGTGCCAAATAGGAGAGATATGAGAATTGGTGAAAAAAACAAGAATAAGCAATGCCTTGTAATGAAAACTGATAAAAAGAGCACTACCCATCCCTATGCTACTATTTGGCATATGAAGTGTACTCATTGTGGGCATAAATATGGATGCAATAGCTGTGATGCACATATTCGCAAATGCCCTCGTTGTGATAAAGCAGCAACAGGCGAACCTATTTAATTGAATTTACCGGCTTGGATATAAGGGTAGGGATTGAACTCAGCGTGAGTATCTTGTTTGGGTTGGAAATGAGCATTAAAACCTTGATTAAATTCATCGTGGAGGTGTTTATGGAAAACTCATTCGTGCTTTTTTCATGCATTTGGTGCGGGGTGGCGTTTCTGCGGGGCCTTGGTGGGACACTTCCAACCCAAATGAGAGATTAGCGTTGTTTAATAGATAACTATCTGTTCCAGGAGAAACGTAGAGAGGTTCGATTCCTCTCCCTCGCACTAAAACATCACTTAACCTCATGTTTTACTCGGGCAGGTGCTCCGCTTGCCTTAAGCACCTACAGGTAAGTATGGCTGTTATTTTCTACTTTCAATTTTCTGAATTTATCTGCAAAAAACAGCCCAAAAACCCCAAAAAACCGCTAATTTTCTCATCATTAAATTTACTATTAAAATATTTAATACATCTCCCATAAATATCCGTTTCGTCTCATAATAGTCTCCTATATAGCTCCATGAATCCTTATTTTTAAATTTCTGAGTTCATTTGTCCCCCCACATTGGGAAAAGCCGAAGGGACAATTTTAAGAAAAGGATTTTGCCGGAATATCAAATAATGATGAGCCCGAAAAGAGATACAATATTGAAATGATGGCCAGATAAAAAAGGGCCACAGCCAATACCGTAACCCCTTTGAATTCTCTGGTAGGCACGAGTGGATTTGAACCACCGACCTCTACCGTGTCAGGGTAGCGCTCTCCCCCTGAGCTACGTGCCTGTGAGTTTTTTATTCTGATATCACCGGCCTATTTTACTGTCAAGGCAAATTGACCTTCCTGCCACATTTATCTTTATCAATAGTGCGTTTTCTTGGCTTATTGGTTTGATAATTGCACAGAAGTTGCGGGTTTCAAGTGGTGAATGGGAAATAATCCTTTTTAAAACCTGGAATTTAAGAGGTGTGACCTGTCACCATATTGCGTCAGACAAAAGAAGCAATTGCGAACCAAAGCGGGAAATTTGCGTGGTCGGTTTGTTTACTCTGTATGGTTGTTTGACGAGGCATTCTGAACAATATTTAGTCCCTTGTAAACATAATGCAAACCGGACATGATCGTCAGCACTGCTGTTAACCAGTAAAGTGCATATGTGATTGCTGAAACCCCGTGAATTTCTGTTTGAAGGAGAGTAAGAAACACTGTCACTAGCTGCGCTGCCGTGGTACATTTGCTGACAATGCTCGGTTTAATCTCGACTCGTATGTTTGTCATTGCAAAAATAAACATTCCGATAGCTATTAAAACATCTCGGCTGATTACGATCACCGCAAGCCACGGTGGAATAATATTTAAAATCGCAAGCGATGCATAAGCCGCAGTTAACAAAAGCTTGTCTGCAATGGGATCCAGATAAGCCCCTAAAGTTGTGCGCTGATTTAAATACCTTGCAATAAAGCCGTCCAGGCCATCGCTGATACCTGCAAGGGTAAAAACAATCATCGCAGAAAAATAAAGATGCTTCAGCAGAAAAATAACGAATAAAGGGGTAAGAAGTATTCTGAGAAGCGTTAAGATATTAGGAATATTTATTGGCATATCCGGTAATTTCGATTTGTTACGAATTGATTATTGCTCTATAGAAGATTGACTTCCAATCAGCTCTATCTTTAGCTGGCTATCTGTTACATCATAAATATTTATGCCAAACGATTCAAAAGCCTTCAGCATCAAGGCAGCTGCAAGCTCTTTGGTTTTCCCGCTATACTCGACCCGAATCTTTGCCTTATCGGATTTAAGCTCTTTTACCTGGACAAACTTTACCCCCTCTATGGTACTCAGCATTCTGCGAAACATAACAAAATTGGCCAGATTCCCGGCTCCTTTTAGAAGGATTTCAAAGTTTTCAGTGTCTTCATCCTTTTTAAGCCACGCCGATACGATCTGCCTGGCGATCTCTTCACCGGCCAGGGTTCCGGCGCCAGAAAGCGCTTCCCGCCCCCCTTCAAATTCATTCACGTTCGCGGTTACTGCTGTTCTGCTTATGGAACCAATCTGCTTGCCCGTTCTTACCAATAATGCACGAATGTCTGTCAGGCCCTTAAACGATTTCATGTCTGTACCCATGGTGTTAGACAAATGATTTGCAACTGAACTTCCGATAATGATCACATCCACGTTTATTTTGGTCGCAAAATCGATAGCTTCCCGGTCCTTAAGATCTGGGTCATCGGCAACCATTCTAACGGCCATATTCTGAATGCGCGGTCCGTGCTTTATTATTTTAAAACCTTTTTCTTTCATTGCATCAACAATGGCTTTTTCTGAAGCCAAGTTCACAAAAGGCATGCCCTTCCCCCACCAGTATTTTGGTGAGGTGTCATCAATACTTTGCTGTGCGATGAAAAAAAGAATCTTCGGCATCGTCATTTTTTCTTTGGTGATTCCAGCTCTTGTCAGGTTTCTTTCTATCGTTCGGCTGGAAACATTGACCTGAACCATTACCCGGTAAGTACTTTCGAATCTGGCCTCAGTCAGCACCTTGTATCCTCTGATATACTTATCGATATTGGTGTAAAGTATTTCATTAAACGTCTCAAAATTTTCAATCATCGAATCAATATTCATCAGGCCGGTTGCCTTGAGACCCACTGCGGTAACCAGACAGTTTTTTATTGCTTCCTTTCTTGCAGCGGAAACGTTTTCTTTCTTGACACGGCTGGTCCCCATAACAATGAAGGTGTCTTTTGTCTGTTGGGCATCTGCCATGTCAAAGCCGAATGCAATCATCACAGCAGCAATGAAAAATACGGTAATAAATACTTTTTTTACTAAGCTATTAAATAAAGGCATTCTTTTTACCTCCACCCTTTTTGGAGTGCTTTGCTCCACTATGCTTTCCGGTGTAGCGCATAATCTGCCACTTTTATCAGAATTTCTTTTGTTTCTGAAGGATCAAATATCGAAAGGGCTTTTTTTGCCTTCTCAATATGATCCGATGCCAGCTTTTGTGTATAGGAAATCCCTTTATACTTTAGTAACAACTTTAACAGTGTTTTAAAATCATTAACAGAAAAATCTTTATTTTTTATAATATGCTCCATCCTGTTTCGATCTTTTATATCCGCCGCTTTAAGAGAATAAATAACCGGCAAGGTCAGCTTCCCTTCTTTTAAGTCAGCCCCGACTTCTTTCCCCAGTGCTTTTGTATCTGAGGTGTAGTCCAGAAGGTCATCCGCCATTTGAAACGCAAGCCCTAGATGATAACCGTAATCTGAAAGAGCTTCTTCCTTTTCATCCGATGCAGCTGAGATGATTGCACTTATGCGACAGGCTCCCTGGAATAAGACGGCCGTCTTCCGTCTGATCACCTCCATGTATTCTTCTTCTGAAATGTCCAACTCTCCTTTACGCATCAGCTGATGTATTTCACCCTGGGACATATTTTCAGTAATGGTGGCAATGGTTTTGATCACCTTCATATTCCCTGTTTTGACTGAAATAGAAAGGGAGCGTGCAAGAAGAAAATCACCCACCAGAATTGCCGCAGAATTGCCCCAGATTGAATGGGCCACAGGCTTGCCTCTCCGCATGGTGGCATCATCTATCAGATCGTCATGTAAAAGGGACGCTGCATGCAGATATTCGAAAACGGTTGAAAACGTCTTGTCATAATCTCCTTTATAGCCGCAAAGTCTTGCAGAAAGAACCATAAGCAGGGGTCTCAGCCGCTTTCCTCCGGAGAACAAAATATGACGGGCGACATTTGAAATCAGGTCAAGATACGGATTTAAATTCTGTTCAAGGGCGACCTCAATCGCCGCAAGGTCATCTTTCACCATGACAAGAATTTCCTGCTTTAGATTACTCATACGGCTTCTCCTCTAAGGTCATATTCTTCTGTTTCAGTAATTTTGACGTCAGTAAAAGAGCCTATCCTTATACCGGAATGCAACTTGCCGGGCTTAACATAGGTCAAACCATCCACATCCGGTGCCTGAAAAAAAGTCCTGCCTGAATAAAGGTTTTCTTCAAGTTCTTCTTCCACCAGCACTTTTACAACCCTGCCGGCATATTTTAAATTGTTTTCCCTGGATATTTTCGCTTGAACGGACATCAGTCGATTATAGCGCATGTTTGCTACCTGTTGCTCAACATGATCCGCCAATCGGTGCGATGGAAGATCTTTAAAATCAGAATAGATAAAAACCCCCAGATGATCAAAGCGCAAGTCCTTAACAAATGAAAGCAGCTTGTCAAAGTCCGTATCTGTTTCTCCTGGGAAACCAACGATTACAGTGGTCCTGATCGCAGCATGCGGAATACGCAATCTGATTTTATCAATCAACCTGCGCAGGTCGTCACGGCTGTAATTCCGTCCCATTCTCTTTAGAACCCCGTTGGCGGCATGCTGAATCGGAATGTCAAAATATGAACATATATTTTCATTTTCTGCAACCGCTTTGACCACCGAATCTTCAATACTCTCCGGATGCATGTAAAGAACCCTGACCCACAGATTGTCGGCACAGCCTGCCCTTCCTGAATCACACCGGGTGGATCCGGATATGCCCGCAAGGTCTGTTAAAAGCTGTGAAAAATTAAAATTCTGAGGTAAACCCCTTCCATAGGCAGTTGTGTCCTGAGCAATCAGTACGAGTTCCTTGATGCCGGAAAAATATAAATGCCTCGCTTCAGTAATGATATCTGCAGGCAACCGGCTTTTCTGTTTTCCCCGAAGTTCAGGGATAATGCAGTAAGTACAATGCCGGCTGCATCCTTCGGCGATCTTCACATAAGCCATATAGGAGGAACTTTGAACCCTTGGCGTATTCTGCTCCTGGAGGGGCAACAAGTCAGGATTCGGCAAAAGGCAATCTGAACCAAGGAAGCCCCCGGCAGCCTCTGTAATTTTGTCAAATGCGCCTGTACCTAAAAAAACGTCTACTTCCGGAAGGGTGTTGACTATCTCTTGTCCAAACCGCTGGGGAAGGCAACCTGTCACGATAAGCCGCTTTAATGCGCCATTTTGTTTATACCCGGCAAGCTCAATAATGGTATCAATCGATTCATTCGCAGCAGGCTCAATAAAGCTGCAGGTGTTCACAATGATGACTTCAGCCTCGGCAGGATCTTCTGTGATGGTCCATCCCTTTTCTCTCAGCCGTCCGAGCATAATCTCACTGTCAACCAGATTCCTGGCACACCCAAGGCTAACAAGATTCAGTTTCATTTTTTAAATACGTCTGAATTTGATAGATTTATAAAAAGTCATTTTTCACCCCAGAGCTCGCAGAGAACACAAAGAATATCTTGGTTTAATAATTTCTCAAGTTTCGCACCCCGGTTTGTCGGAAAGTAATGCCCTGACGGCAGGTAACATATAAAATCAGATGTGAATCGAAACGGTTATATTTTTTTCTGTAAGGGGATATGTGGGTCATCTGCTCTACCTTTTCGCAGTGTACGGATATTTGGGATAGACCGTCCCTTTTATATTGTTTAGCAACGGATAGACTGTATCCCAAATATCCGGACACGCTGCAACCGATTCAATTCATATCCCCTGGAAGAAAATAATATAACTGTCTCGATTCACACCCTTAACACCAATCGGCGCTTTAACAATTCCGGCTCCACCGTAGATAGGGGGTGCGAAACTTGAGAAATTAATCTGCGAGTTCAGTGCTTTTCCTAGTAAATTCATATTTTTACGGCGCCACCAAAGTTTAAAGGCTGCCTGAAATACAAGCAGCCTTTAAAAACCTGCCGACACCGAATGGTGTCGGATTCGAAAAACGATCTACAAGTTCATCAGCTTCACTACTTAGCGGCTATTGCCTACGTGTTCGTCTATCCTTTTAACTTTTTTATTTCTTCTGTAACCAGAGGAAGAACCTCAAAAAGATCGCCCACTATTCCATAATCTGCTTTTGAAAAAATGGGAGCTTCTGAATCTTTGTTTATGGCAACGATGACTTTGGAAGACGACATACCGGCAAGATGCTGAATGGCTCCTGATATTCCGGCAGCGATATATAAATTTGGTGAAACAACCTTACCGGTCTGCCCCACCTGGTCTGAATGTGGCCTCCATCCTTCATCCACGGCAGATCGAGAGGCCCCCACAGCTCCTTCGAGTAATGCGGCCATTTCTTCAACTACAGCATAATCAGAGCCGCCCATGCCTCTTCCGCCGGATACCACTACATCCGCTTCAGTCAAATCGATTTTCCCGGTTTCCAGTTTCTTTTCAACGAAATTCATATCGGTTTTCCCGGCATCCACATCGATCTTTTCCACCGATCCAGCTCCTTCAGACTCTGCAATGGGCATGGCGTTGGGGCGAATCCCCACAATTCTAAGTTTGCCTTCAAGCGCGACATCAGCCAGAATTTTGCCCCCGTACATCGGACGGGTAACAACCAAATTTTCACCGTCTACGCTGACTGACACACAATCCATGGCAAGAGCTGCGCCCAAACGCGCCGAGAGGCGTGCCGAAAGGTCTCTTCCCTGTACCGATGAACCTAAAATCACGGCTGCCGGATCTTCTTTTTCAATGATGTCTGCAATGACATTGGTATAGGCATCTGTCAGGTATTCGCTCAATGCCGGGTTATCGCCAACCAGAATCCGGTCAGCACCATATTTCCCAAGGTCTTTTGAAATATCCTCAATACCTGATCCTAAAACCACCGCGGTCAGATCACAGCCTAAACTGCCGGCCATGCGTTTTCCCTCGCTTAAAGCTTCATAAGTTACTTTTCGAAAAGCACCATCTATCTGTTCTGCTATTGCAAGTATTCCCTGTGACATATTTATCTCCTCATCTAAATGACTTTTGCATCTTCATGTAATAACTTGACCAGTTCAACAGCTTTATCCTGAGCCGTTTCACCTTCAATAATAGTCCCTCCCTCTCTTTCCGGAGGAAATTTCATCGCCTTTATCCGGATGACCGGCTCCCCGATTTTTGCCTGATCAAGCCCTATATCAGCCAGCGTTTTGGTATCTAAAGGCTTCTTTTTTGCTTTCATTATACCGGGAAGAGAAGCATAACGAGGTTCGTTTAATCCCCTTTGGGTAGTAAAAAGGGCTGGTAGCGGCGCCTCAACAACCGAGGTTCCACCATCAATGCTTCGTTGGCATTTGATCTTTCCGTCAGCAATCTCTTCCTTAATAACCATAGAGATGCATGGAATGCCCATAAATTCTGCCACAGCCGACCCCACCTGATAATTATCATCATCAACCGCACGCTGTCCGGCTATAATCAGGTCGTGAGGAAGATCTTTCAGTCCAGCCGCAAGAATTCGTGCAATACCAAGAGCATCACACCCTGCTGCTGCCGGATCGTTAATCAATATTCCCTCATCCGCACCCATGGCCAGAGCAGTTCGAATCGCCTCCACGGTTTTATCGGTTCCCACTGAAATGATGGTCACCTTTCCTCCCTGTGCCTCCTTGATTCTCAGCGCCTCTTCCACCGCAATCTCATCATAAGGGTTCATGACAAACTTTATGTCATCGGTTCTGATTGATACCCCGTCATCAGCGATTTTTACCAGTGATTCTGTTGCCGGAACCTGCTTTAATAAAACGACAATTTCCATTTTTTTTAACCTCTCCTTTGAAAAAATTTCCACGCTCTCAAAAAAATCAAATCTATCCCTTTAAATTGTTACTCCAATAAAAATAAAAGGGAAAATACAAAACCAGTCATCGGATGTCAATAATATTGTCACATTATACTGGTTGTCATTATTTTTATACCCGACTGGGCACAATGATGCATGAAACCAAAGGTTCGTCCGGGTAATTGGCTGTTTGCCCGGTACCAGACTGACAAATAAGATCGGCATCGTAAACGTCCCCTATCCTCTCAGTCAAACCCATACAGGCAGAGACGATCAACGCCGCCGTGGGATTTTGTCCATTGGGGCTTGGTTCAAATCTAATCTCAGCGAGATAGCTGCCGTACGTTCATTCCCAGATAAGATGGAAAAGTCTGGCACCGGGCAAACAGCCAATTCCCCGGGCGAACCGAACTAAGATTGAAAAACGAACGTTTGTTTCTAATGAATTCCGGTTTAAACAATGAAAAACTTATGTCATGAAAGCTTTGGGGATTTTTCCTCTCTTGTTTGCCCAAATGCTTTCATGGCTCGGTTCATGAGGTCAAGATAGTTTTTATCCGTATTATGTAGCAGGTTAACGGTGGTAAAGGAAAGTGTGATAGCCGCATCGTCTATTGTCGCCAGCCTTTCGTTTAACAACTGCTCTAAGCGGTGCCAGACCGTGTGTGCCTTTTGCACTGTAGCTTGTGTAATGAGCAACGCAAAGGTTTGGTTATCCAGTCTGCAGAGGGTGTCACATCTTCTTATCTCCCTGGTAAGGGTGAGGGCAAGTACTTTTAAAACCCGATCCGTGGCATCATAATCAGGAGCAGCAGCCGTATCTTTAAAGTCAATGCTCATCAGGCAAAGCGTGATGTCCTCATGATAGCGTAAAGCTCTACTGGTTTCTACGGCCAGGATTTTCATAAACCCTTTTTTGGTGTACAACCCCGTCAGATCGTCTACCAGACTTTCACTTGAAAAGCAGTCAGTCACATCTTCCAGGCGGTCGCACAACCGGATCATAAGATTGAAAAGAAATTTCTGCGCAGTCGGTGGGTACAGCCATTGCAACCGTTGTATCATCTTCCAGTTGATTTGTAATAATTCACTGTCTCTATTGGCCGTTACCGTTGCTGAGCGCGGGGCACTGCGTAAAAGTCCCATCTCACCCACCATATCACCAATGTAAAGTTTGGTAATCAGTTTTTGAATACCATGCGTCTGGGCCTGCCCCTTGTCCTTATTGTATTCCACCACTTTCAATTCGCCGGAGATGACAACGTACATGATATCGCTTTGATCGCCTTGCTGAAACACAACCTGGCCGGCTTCAAATCGTTTAAGAGAACCGGCCATGACAATATAATGAACCTGGGTACGTGACAACCCTCTGAAAAGTTGTATGCCCTTTTCCGGTGCCATTCCCAGTTTCAACCGCACCAAATCCCACAAGGTTACCAGTTCGAAATGGAGCATCAAAGAGGGCAGCAGGATCAGATCTGCAATCAGAGCGGAAAACATGGTAATCACCATCATGACGCCGAAAATTGCGGTGGGTTTGAATCCCGAAAGAGTTAAAATGGAAAAACCGATGCTAATGGAAAGCGTTGTAGCGACAATCGGTCGCCCCATGTGCATGATGGTTGTTCTCAGCGCCCGTTTTTCATCAAGATCCTTTTTAAACTCTCGATTGTATCTAACCAGGTAGTGAATGGTATCGTCCACTGCCAGACCGATGGCGATGCTTGCTATCAGGCTGGTCACTATTGACAGTTCAACTCCGAACCAGCCCATGATTCCGAAGTTGATGATAATGGGGAAAAGATTCGGCACAATGGCAATAAACCCGACTTTGCTTGACAAAAAAAGTATGAACATGATTCCGAAAACAAGAACCATGGTAATGGCGAGACTCTTGACCTGACCGGAGGTCAGCTGGTGGCTGCTCTCGGAAATAACGATTCCAAGCCCGGTCACATCCCATACTATATCTTTGGAAAAATTATTTTTCACATAATCTAGAATCCTTGCACGGGTTTGCAGGAAGTCCTGTGAACTGGAAATATGCGTTAACAGCATAATGTTGGTTTGGGAAAAGTCAGGTTTCATAAACCTCACCAGCATGTCCTCCCCGAGCATCATCCGGTAACTGTTGATTAGCATCCTGACTTCAAAGCCTTCTGTGGGTAGAGTGTAATACTTGGGCTCGTACCGATTGGAGGCATAGTTGACAAGTTGCATGTAATCGGCAAATGATATGGTTTTATCCACCCCCGGAAGGGTATCAATAAATTTCTGCAGACGTGCTATATCGGCAACATGTTCAGGATCTTCAAAATAATCTTCCCGGTCTCCCTGCATCGATACGTTAATGGGAAAGCTGCCGGAAAGATCCCGGTAAATGTCATGAAAGTTTCGGCTGACCGGAATATTTTCTTTGAAATAGTCCACCGGGTTGGTCTCAACTTGAATCTGGAAAATTCCCATCAGGCATATCAGGGTGGTAAAGCCAAAGATCGGTAAGGTAACGCGTTGATGGTGCAAGTCCAAACGGACAATCCAGGCGAGCATTCGATCCAAAAATCCGGCTTTTTCAATACGTTTCCTGTTTTTGCGCAAGGGCATAAGAGCCATGACTGCCGGAAGAAGAATAAGCAGCACAACCAGCAAGCTGAATAAGCCCAGGCAGGAAAAAACGGCAAATTCCCTTATGGTTGTAATTTTATTGATCAAGAGAGACCCAAGGCCGATGGCCGTGGTAGCCACGGCCAGGATGGTGGGAAAAGTCGCCGTGGCAAATGTTGCCCTTGCTGCTCCTTTGGGGGATTCTGCCACTTTTACCTGAATTAAGTATTCGGAAACAATGTGCAGGCAATAGGCCGTCCCCACAGCGATGAGAAAAACCGGTACAATAAGGGTCAACATTGACAGTGGAATGCGGGTCAAGGCCATGCATCCGAAGGTCCAGGTCAGTGCAAATATAACACAAACCAGCGGTAGAAGGAGGTGCAAAAGATTGCGATAAAGACATAACAGCACGACTGCAATGAGAAGAAAGGTGATCGGAGGCAGGTGGAAAAAATCTTTCTCCGTCAACCGGGCCAAAGCCTGGGAAACCAGTGGCATCCCGATCTGATACAAAGCAAGATCCTCAGCGGCATCGGCGATCATCTTTTTCACATCCCTGATCACCATTTCCGCATCAGCTTCTTGCGCCAGCACAAGCGTGATAGCGGTTGATCTATGATCGATGGAAAATAAATTTTTCTGGAACAGCTTGACAGCATCCATTACAGCGGCGAATTTTTCAAGGCTTTCCTTACCGGACATATTCACTGATTTGCGGATTCCGGGAAGGCTGATGACACGTCGCACTCCCTTAATTTTGGCAGCGGTCTCAGCCAACTCCTCGATCTTTTTGAAAGTGACCGGGTCAAAAATATTATTACTTTTGACCACCACCCGTATAATCTCGTCTGATCCGAAAAGGTCCTTGAATGTCTGATAACGATGGGTGGCAGGCAGGTCTTCGATGACAAGGTCATAAATCGATGTTTTAAAAGAAAGCCGTGGAATCTGATAGGCAAATAGAGAAGTGATGGCAGTAATCACCAAAATAACAAGCCAGGGCCGCTGCAGTATCTTATCCAGCATGGCGCTGTAAGATAGATTTTGCAAAAAGTATTTACTCATGGGTAATGTCGCAGATGCCCGCAGTTAACCACGTGGAGTTGCATGTTAAAATAATTGATATAATTCATAATATAAATTATAAATCATGTCAAATCAAAAAGGTCTCCGGATCTGAATGCGGCTGGTAAACTTCTCTGGAACTGATGCCATGCGGGTTTTATGTTTTTCCCGAAAGGCGATACTATTAAAGGTTTATCTCTTCATAGCCATTCACCGTTTCAGGGCTTACCCTTGGCCTGAAATCCGCTGGAAGGGTAATCTGTGAGACGGCCCGCCCGGCGGATGACTACCAGACCTTCTACATCAGGAAGGGCATTAATTAGGTCAATGCCTTGGTCAGAGCCCATAACCATTACGGCTGTGGCCAATCCGTCCGCAAAGGTGCAGGTGTCGGCAATGATCGAAACGCTTACGACAGAGTTTTCCACCGGATATCCTGTCTTTGGATCGAGTACATGTGAAAAGCGTTTCCCATTAACTTCAAAAAAATTCCTGTAATCTCCGCTGGTGGCAAAGGCCTTGTCTTTAAGCGTTACGATTTTGTATATATCATTATAAGAAGCGTCTTTCCGTGGCCTGTTGATACCGACTCTCCAACATCGCCCATCCTTTCTAACGCCTGAAGCGTAAACCTCCCCTCCAATTTCCACCAGGAAATTATTCATATTATTTTTTTTAATGAGTTCTGCCACCTGATCAACTGCATATCCTTTGGCAATCGAGGCCAGATCAATGGATATGGATGCTTTCTGTTTCAAAAGATATCTGTCGTCAACCAGATCAATATGATCAAAACCAACATCGTCAAGAAGGCGGGTAATGTTTTCTTTTGCCGGAAGCCGGTTTTTTCTTTCCGACCTTCCAAATCCCCAAAGATTTACCAGGGGGTACATGCTGCCATCCCAGGCCCCACCGGTCAGCCTAAAAAGTCTTTTAGATTCTACAATGACCTGCGCAAAATCCTGAGAAACCTTAAATCTTTGGCCGGGGACTTTCAAAGCGTTGAACCTGCTGATTTCGCTGTCTTTTCTATAGGTTGACATGCTTTGGTTTATCTCTTCGAGTCGTTTGCCTATTTTTTCCTTTAGACCGGATATCATTGGTAAATGACGGGCAACCACCTTAATATGATAGGTTGTTCCCATGGTTTGTCCGGAAATAAGAATTTCTTTTGCGTGCACAAATGAGGCAAGAAGGCATAGAAACAGTAAACAAATTGATATTTTTATATTTTTTTTCACAACTTCAAACTTTGATGAATTTATAAAGAATTGGTTTTTTAAAATAAGCGTCGGATGGCATCGTTAAAAGGCTTATATACAAGGCGTAGCGGTTTTTCAGGGACGAGACTATACTTATAGTATGTCGAGTTTCTGAAAAATCGCTACAACGCAGTAGATGAGCCTTTTAACGATGCCATTAACAGATTCTCGGCAACTGCTCTCCGGTCAGCATATCCACAATCCGGGTTCCGCCGATTTTGGTTTCCATCACCACCATGCCGGGAGAATCAGAAGTCACCTCTCCAATGATACACGCATCTTTTCCGAATTCGTCTTCTTTTATAGCCGCAAGAACATCTTCACTGCGATCCGGTGCCACAAAAGCGAGTAGTTTGCCTTCGTTGGCCAGATAAAGGGGGTCAAAACCCAAAAGCTCACATGCCCCGGCCACTTCACCTTTAACCGGTATTTTTGACTCAAAAATACGGATACCTATGTTTGACTTTTCGGCAATTTCATTCAGGGCTGTTCCTACCCCGCCACGGGTCGGATCACGAAGTACATGGATATCCTTACTTGCGGTAAACATCCGCTTAACCATTCCATTCAATGGGGCACTGTCGCTTTTGACCGACATTTTAAAGCTCATCCCTTCTCTTTGAGTAAGTACCGTAATCCCGTGGTCTGCAATACTGCCGCTCAACAGAATTTGATCTTTCGGCCGGGCATTGCTGATGGCTACATCTATGTTTTGGGGAATAATCCCGATACCGGATGTATTAATAAATATCTTGTCCGCCGCACCTTTTGGTACCACCTTGGTATCACCGGTGACAACTTGAACATTTGCTTTTTGCGCAGCGATTCCCATTTCTTTTATAATTTCCTTTAGATCTGATATTAAAAATCCTTCTTCAATGATTAAACCTGTGCTGAGATAAAGAGGCGTTGCGCCGCACATGGCAATATCATTAACCGTGCCATTTATTGCCAGATCCCCTATATTTCCTCCCGGAAAAAAGATCGGATCAACCGTATAGGTATCTGTTGAAAGAGCCAAACGCTTCCCTTCGATATCCAAAACCGCACCGTCGTCCAGTTCAGAGAGGATGGCATTGTCAAATACAGGAAGCATGATATCGGTAGTGAGACTATGTGATATTTTTCCGCCACTTCCGTGATCTAAAAGTATTTTTTCCGTATTCATTTTTTAAATACCTTTTATTTATGATAACGATAATAAGCCGCACACGTTCCTTCGCTGGACACCATGCATGGACCCACGGGGTCAACCGGAGTGCAGACGCTTTTATACAGGGGGCATTGAGGCGGAATTTTTACTCCAGTCAGAATCTCGCCACAGGCACAACCCTTAGGATCTTTTGAATCCGGCACCGAAAATTCAATCGTCCGTTGGGCATCACAGTTTTCAAACTCATTTCTGATTTCGAGGCCGCTTTTAAAAATGGTTCCGATACCTCGCCAGGATGTATCCACCGGTTTAAAGACTTCATGCATTATTTCTTTCGCCTTACGGTTTCCATCAGGTGTCACCGCCCGTGGGTAAGCATTTTCCAGTTTGGGAGAATCGGATTCCAGCTGTACCACCAACATCGATATCGCCCGAAGCAAATCCGCAGGCTCAAACCCGGCCACCACGCACGGAATCCGGTGTCTGTCAAAAAACGGCCTGTATGCATTTGTTCCAATAACCAGTGAGACATGACCCGGAAGAATAAAGCCGTCAATTCCGGTGTCGTCCGTTGACATAAGGGCGTCAAGTGCCGGAGGCACAAGTTTGTGGGCGGAATAAATATAATAATTATTAATACTCAGCTGCCGTGCAGAACAGACTGATGCCGCAATGGTTGGTGCGGTGGTTTCAAACCCGACTCCTAAAAACACCACCTTTTTTTCCGGATTTTTCCGTGCGATCTCCAAAGCGTCAAAAGTGGAATAAACCATACGGATATCACGACCGTCCGCCCGCTCTTTTTGCAAAGATGACTTTGTTCCGGGCACACGCATCAGGTCTCCAAAAGTTGTAATAACCACATCATCCACCTTGGACAGTTCAATAAAGGCATCAATTTCTCTTTGTGTAGTTACGCACACTGGGCATCCCGGGCCGGAAATCAGTGATATTGTATCCGGCAAAATGGACCGGATACCGCTGCGAAAAATAGAAACGGTATGGGTGCCGCATACTTCCATCAGCCGGACATGCTTTTTGCTTATCTTCCTTATCTTTTCTGCCAGTCGCCGTGAAATCTCTGAATCCCGGTATTCTTCCAGGTGTTTTATAGCCATAAATTGCTTCCTTCTTTGCCTCGGCTTCAGGCTCCGCTTACAGTTACGCCCCGACAAGACGCCGTGGCAACCAGCAATTTGAACGCTTTGCTTATAGATTGTTACGCTTGAGGATCGCTTCGCTGGTCATTCACAATTGGCAATTAACAATTCGTAATTGACAATTAGTTGTGAATTGTGAACAGTTAATTGTCAATTGTTAACTCTTAAGTGCCGCTCCTCAAAACCCGAAGGACTGCTCCATTAGTACCGCAGGGACGCTCCGCTAACGGCTGCTGCAATTACCGCCTGCCCCAGGGATATCCCTCCGTCATTTGCCGGAACGAGCCTGTGGGTAAATACTGCAAAACCTTTCTTTGTCAGTTCTTGTAAAAGACCGCTTAATAGAAGCGAGTTTTGAAACACACCCCCACTTAAAACAATCCTTTTTAACTGGGTTTCTTTTCTTATGGTCTCACACAGATCAGTAAAAAGCCTTACCAGTGTGTGATGAAATTTGCTGCTGATCTCAGATGTATGAACCCCATTTTCTATATCTGTTACAATGCCCCTAATCACCGGCCCGGGCAAAATCCTGTGAACATCTCCCGAAGTCCATTCATAGTCATAAATGTCGTCTGTCTTTTCACCGGCAGCCATTTCGAGTTCCATGGCTGCCTGCCCTTCAAAATGAACCGTATTTCTTATGCCGCAAATGGCCGCAATTGAATCAAAAAGGCGTCCCAGGCTTGATGTGTCAGGAGAATTGACTTTTTTTTGTATCATTTCTGCAACGACGGTTATCTTGTTTTCATCAAATTTATCTAAAACCGGAAGCCGAAGGTTGGTAAACTCCCGACCGAAAGCATCGTGCAGGTAGCTGACCGCCATTCGCCATGGCTCTTTTATTGCTGCAGCACCACCGGGCATCGGCACGTAGGACATGTGACCTTTACGCAAAAATTTTTCTTCATCGGCCACAAGAATCTCCCCGCCCCATATGGCCCCATCCGTTCCATAACCGGTCCCGTCAAATGAAAGCCCGATCACATCTCCCACCAGCTTGTTTTCCGCCATGCAGCTTACCAGATGGGCATGGTGGTGCTGAACCCGAACTTTTTCTACCCTGTCCTGCGCCATGGCATATCGAGTGCTCAGGTAATCCGGATGAAGGTCACAAACGATCATTTCAGGGTTAACGTTCAGTATCCGCTTCATATGCCTGATCGTAAGCTGAAAAAACTCATAGGTTGCGAGGTTTTCAAGATCTCCGATATGCTGGCTTAAAAAAGCCTTGTCATCTTTGGTAAGACAGATGGTGTTTTTCAGCTCAGCCCCGCAGGCAAGAATCGGCGGAACCTTTTTTTTCAAAAATACAGGTGCCGGAATATATCCCCTGGAGCGGCGTATGAACCGTACTGCACCCGCTGATCTCCTTATAATTGAATCATCGCTTCTAAGATAAATATCCCTGTTATGAACCAGAAAAAAATCCGCAATACCTGAAAGCCGTTTGAAAGCATCATCATTGTCAATGGCTATCGGTTCTTCGCTCATGTTTCCACTGGTCATTACCAGTGCGGTGAAATCCAGTCCCGTTACATCCGGGCTTAAAAGAAGATAATAGAGCGGAGTATAAGGAAGCATGGTACCAAAATACCTGTTTCCCGGGGCAACTTCATCTGCCAGTCGTTTAAAATCAGATGCTCCGGACTGCTTTTTTCTCAAGAGAACAATCGGACGCTGGATTGAGGTAAGAAGGGCCTGTTCTTCTGTCAGTACGTTGGCATACCGGCGAATATGCTCTACATCGGCAGACATAAGGGCCAGGGGTTTTTCCTCCCTGTGCTTTCGTTTTCTTAAACGGATAACCGCATCACTATTTTCCGCATCTGCGGCAAGGTGGTAACCGCCCAAGCCCTTTATGGCCAGAATATATCCCTGTTTTAAAAGAGCCGCGGTTTTTTTCATCGGATTTTCGGTTTCAATTTCACTGCGGGTATGATCATACAAAGTCACATGTGGCCCGCAAACTTCGCAGGCATTTGGCTGGGCGTGAAATCTTCTGTTCCCCGGGTCATCATATTCGGCCTGGCATCTTTTACACATGATAAAATGTTTCATAGAAGTTTTCGGCCGGTCATAGGGAATATCATCAATAATGGTATAACGGGGACCGCAGTTGGTGCAGTTAATGAATGGGTATTGGTAACGCCGGTCAGCCGGGTCAAAAAGCTCCCTGAGACAATCTTGGCAAACAGATACATCCGGTGATATAAGGGCGGATCTACCAGTGGTATTTTTACTTTTTGCAATGGTAAATCCGTTGGTATTTTTTACAGCTTCGGGAAAAATCGAAATCTTAGTAATGCGGGACAAAGGCGGGTTGTCTTGCACGAGATCCTGAGAAAAGGATTCAATATCACTTAAGGGTCCCGATAGATAAATACTCACCCCTGAGGATGTGTTGGCAACATCTCCCTTTAAATGATACTTTTTTGCCAGTTGATAGACAAAGGGTCTGAAACCTACCCCCTGCACAATGCCACTTACTTCCAGTCTTCTGGCAACATCATCTTCGGACATGGTCAATCGCCGTCTATCTCTTTTTCTCGCTTATCCACAAAATCAGCCGCCTCTTTAAGGATATTCAACGATTCCATTGCGGTCTTTTCATCAATCTTATGCAGGGCAAAGCCGGCATGAACGATGACATAATCGCCAACTGACGCATCTTCGACAAGGAGCAGACTTGCCGTTCTTGTTACACCGTCAACATCTATGGTTCCGATACCGTTTTCAATTTTTGTAATTTTAGATGGGACTGCAAGGCACATTTTTACTGGCTCCTTTTTTATAGGACACACCCAGCCGATCAAGCTCTGAGAGAACCATATCGATTGCAGGATCAACTTTTTTTTGTATGGCCGGTGTCAATTCAATGCTGAGCTTATCGATATCCTCAGGTTCGACACCGACGATTACGGTTTCCGGCACTTTGTCCAGCGCCTGGCACAGGGTTAATGCTTCGAGAAAATCCACCTGATGGAGCGAGTTTTTAGCCCTTATTCTTTCCGGTATGGCCTCCCCTGTCAGTCGATACATATCACCGACATTTCCCTTATTCCTGATGGCATCCACAACGATCAGATGATCCGGTTGCGATATGACCCCCAAAAGATTGACTCCCAAAACCCCGCCATCCACAATAGTCACATTGCGGGGAAATGTATAGTTTTTCTGGATTTTTTCTATCACCCGCACACCGAAGCCTTCATCGGAATACAGAATACAACCTACCCCTAAGATCATGATTTGTTTTGCGTTCATTTTGTTACCACAAGTTTATACTATACTGTTTGCCATAGTCAACTTACCAGAACATTATAGTAATTCTCAAAAATATGTTCCGTTTTAAATGAGGAAACTGTCTGAGTGTATTAGAAATCGTTAAGAAAGAACTTAAGTACAATATTGCTATTTTATTGTAGTCGTTGTCATACTCAAATTAATTATAATAAAGACAGATAGTTCTTTCTTTACGATTTCTTATATACGAGTTTTTCATCGTTTAAAACGGAATATATTTATGAGAAACAGTATAACCATACTTACGCGTGCAGGCAGTCATTTATCCAATCTGCTTTTAACATAAAGACTCATTTTGATACGTTTTGCGGAAATAGAAGCAGGAGGGTAAAAGTGATAGCAAACCGGCCGGCACTAATTTTTCGTATCCGCCCACACCCATTCGGAACAAAAAGGTTGCCAATCTCCGTCCTGTCATCGTTCACAGGTTGTTCAGCTTTAGGTGATCAGGGCAATCTGTGATAGTCTGTAAACCGGTTGCCCTGAGCACGTATAGCTGCGGTACCTGCAAACGCATAGGAAATTTCTTTCAGCCTCCCTGCATCAGGAGGCTGAAAGAGAAAAAGCTTTATATCAACATACTTTAATCTTATAGACCTGGTTGGAATCAGGATCTATTATATGAACACCGCAGGCGATGCACGGATCAAAGGAGTGTACCGTCCGTAAGACTTCAACCGGCCGCTTGGGATCCGCTATGGGTGTTCCAATCAAAGCCTCTTCCACCGGCCCGAGTTTTCCTTTTTCATCTCTGGGCCCAAGATTCCAGGTGGACGGTACCACATACTGGTAGTTCTTTATCTTTTTATTTTCAATTTCAATCCAGTGTCCCAATGATCCTCGAGCCACGTCATTCAGCCCGACCCCCATACCTTTGTCCGGCATCTTCCAAGGCTGGTAGGTTTTGGTATCTCCTGATTTAAGGTTTTCAACCAGTTCCATGACCCAGCCCGGCATGGCCTGGCCGATGGCAATGGTTTCAAGACCTCGGGCTGCTGTACGGCCGAGGGTTGAAAACAGAGCCCCAGCCGGAATGCCGAGTTTTTTAAGGGTACTGTCCACAATTGGTTTGATCTTTTTGTGACCCTTGCCGTAAGCCACCAGAACCCTTGCCAGCGGTCCCACTTCGCACGGTTCACCGTTATACCTGGGTGCCTTGAACCAGGAATATTTACCGCCTCCGGGCCTGTACTTGGGATCCTCTTGGAGTGGTCGGGTTTCGCCCTTGTAAGGATGTTTGGGATGGCCTTTTTTGTACCATGCCCGAGCGACATGCTCGGTCACTTTTGACTGATTGGCCATTTTTACCCCGCCAATGTTTTGTTTCATAATCACACCCCTGGGCATAAAAAGACTTTGCGGTTCCTCATCGGTTTCCGGAAGGTCGCCCCATGCTAGAAAATTGGTGCAGCCGCCGACAGCGCCCCAGTCCTTGTAAAAGGAAGCAACGGCCAACAGGTCAGGAATATATACGTTTTCCACAAATTCCTGGGTTTCTTTGGTGAGGTAAAGGAATTCGGCAATGCGATCGGGTACCAAATCCCGGACAGAGGTAATTCCTCCCACCACAAGCGACTGCAGATGCGGATTTTTAGCGCCGAAGATGGCATGCATCCTGGCGGACTTGGCCTGCAAACGCAGGGCTTCGATGTAATGCGCCGCGGCCATCAGGTTGGCTTCCGGCGGCATGACATAGGCCGGATGTCCCCAGTAGGCATTGGCAAAGGGCCCCAGTTGCCCGCTTTCAACAAAAGTCTTTAATCTTTGCTGAACGTTTTTGAAATAGTTCGTGCCTCCCCAGGGAGCATTACTGACGTTGTCGGCCAGTTTGGCCGTTTTGGCCGGGTCTGCTTTGTTAACGGCACTGACTATGTCCACCCAGTCCAGCGCATGCAGATGATAAAAATGAACAATGTGATCATGCTGGAACTGAGCACCATGAAGAAGATTTCTGATTAAACGTGCATTCTTTGGAATTTTAACGCCCACTGCGTTTTCGACTGCCCTCACCGAGGACAGAGCATGGGTGTACGTTCAGACGCCACAGGAGCGCTGCACAAAATGCTGAGCATCTCTGGGATCCCGCCCCTGAAGAATAAGTTCTATGCCTCTGAACATCTGTCCTGAGCTCCAGGCGTTTTTAACCTTGCCTCCCTCAACCTCTACCTCAATGCGAAGGTGGCCTTCTATTCTTGTGATAGGATCTATCGTTATTCTCTTACCCATATTATCTCCTCCCTTTTTTCTTAAAAAGGATTATTGTTGAATTTTACATGCCCCTCGCTACATTTCCTCGTAAAACGGGCTCATCTTGTCCCAGAAATCCGGTTCACTGCACCCAATGCACGGATGACCCGCTTCAACCGGCCAGCTGGTGCCGTCGTTGAATTTCACCACCGGACAGTTATTGTAGGTTTCAGGACCTCTGCAACCAAGCTTGTACAGGCAATATCCCATCGCCGCCTCTTCCGAGCCAAACTCTTCAACAAATTCATCGTTTTCAAAATGGGATCTTCTCGGACACTGATCATGAATGGTTTTTCCATAGGCAAACAGAGGTCTGCCAAGGTCGTCCAAAGCAGGCAGTTTGCCTAGGAGGAGATAGTTTACCACGGTTCCCACGAAGTTGACCGGGTTGGGCGGGCAGCCCGGTATGTTAAGGGTTTTGACACCCAGGGCATCACCTACTCCCTTATATCCACCAGGGTTCGGTGCTGCAGCCTGAACACCCCCGTATGCTGCACATGTACCGATGGCGATGGTAGCCGCTGCTTTGGGAACAACATCTTTGGCGATATCAAGGAAGGAGCGTCCACCGACCTTGCCGTATCCACCGTTATATTTAGTGGCCACCCCTCCCTCACAAACACAAATAAACTTGCCGTTGTATTTTTTCAATGCGGCTTGAAGATTTTCCTCAGCCTGGTGACCTGCTGCCGCCATGACGGTTTCATGGTATTCAAGCGAAAGGATTTCCAACACCAGGTCATCAACAAAGGGATAGGTAGATCTTAACAGGGCTTCGGAACATCCGGTACATTCTGCAAAATGGAGCCAGATAACAGGTGGGCGCTCCTTGGGCGCTGCAAAGACCTCCGCCACTTTCGGAACAAACGATGATGAAAGCCCCATTGTTGCTGTGAGGAAGGTACAGTATTTCATGAAGTCTCTTCGTGAAACCCCTTTTTTTCCCAACCTCTCGTAAAATTGTTTTTCCTTTTCCATTGGCACCTCCTTGATGCTGTTAAGGGTTCATAAACCTCCAAACAAACACAATAAGGAAGGGAATGTCTTTACCAACAGCTAGTTCCCAGCCCTCTTAGCTATATAGTTTCCCTGCCTTAAAAAATAGAATGTATGACTCAAAGTTTAATGTTTCACAACATCTTGAAATATAAAGTTTTGTTTAATATTGAAAAATATTGAAAAAGTCAAGCCATAATACAATTGGGGCCCTTTCCCGATTGGTGGGTGTTTATCAAGACAAAACAAATGGATAATTTCCAATTGAACAGGCGTTTTCCCAGAGGGCACAGGTTCAGTAACCCTCCATAGATCAGGCGGATAACAATTCTAAAAAATTATGAATAATGGGTTTGCTTGCGTATGGGAAACTTGAGATATTATTAGCCGGAAATTAGGATTTATTTGAAAAGGTGAATGGAGACCCGTTAACAGAGAGAGATCACAGAAATCGAAAGCATTTTCAACGCACAGATAAAGTCTTTAGCAAACAACCCTTAAATCCTTAGCCTCTGTCCCGCTATAAGCAGGATTGAATCCTCATCTCCAACTAAATTGGAGAAGAATTTTATTGGTATGGTAAAATAGAAAAAAAGTCAAGCAGTAAAAAGATGTTAAATCGTCTTAAGTAACCACCCCATCGTCATCCTCTGCAATCTTAATGGGGGCTTTGATATCTTTTATCTTATCTTTATCTACAACTTCTTCCTTAACATCATCTCCAATCAATTCATCAATTTCATCGACGATACTTTCTATTTCGTCGAGATCTTCTGAAGTTTCTTGTCCTTTGATCAGTAAATCAATGTCATTAAAAAAAAGCTCCATAGGTGGACTGTCTTTTGAATCAAACATATCGATAACCGCCTGCGCTATTTTCTCTGCATAAACGCCCGGAGGGTACATATTATTTGTTCTTAATTCAGCAATAAGCGCTTCCTTTCCTTTTGAAATCGCAGATTTAATTATTTTATAATCATACTCTTCTTCACAAAGAAGAGATAGCCTTTCTTTATCCAGTTCCGCAAACTCTTTGATGATTAGTTTTTTTTGATCATTTTCTTTTGAAATCAGATATTTTTGTTTCATCCTTTCATCCTTTTTTGTTAATCATTTGTCTAAGTGGTGATTGGCAATGCCAACTTCATTTTCCGGTGCGTTGTAATCATACTCAGATGTTGATGTCAACAAACAAAAGGTGTTGATTAATTTTTAGTACGCTGAAACAGAAAATTTCCCGGCAAGAAAGATATTGACCTGTTGTTGGTGAAATGTTAAAAACGTAAATTTAGACCAAGGAGGGATGGCTGAGTGGTCGAAAGCGGCGGTCTTGAAAACCGTTGAGTGTCACAGCTCCGTGGGTTCGAATCCTACTCCCTCCGCCAAAAAATCAAAAAAATCGATTTTCATCGGTTGCCAATAGTATACTGAGAGACCTTTGAAAAATGGTAATTTATGTTCGAGTTCAAGGAAGACGAAAATTTCAACCACAGGAATACATGTAGTATTTCGAGGATTGAAATTTGAGTCTGACGCAGAAATCGGGCATAAAGTGCCGTTTTGCAAAGGCCTCTTAGATTTATCAGAATCAAGGAGAGATGGCCGAGCTGGCTGAAGGCGCTCGCCTGCTAAGCGAGTGTGGGGGGAAACTTCCACCGAGGGTTCGAATCCCTCTCTCTCCGCCATTAAAAACACAAAAGCACGAATAATAAATTTCGTGCTTTTGTGTTTTGGCCATTAAGCTTATTTTACTTGTTGATGACCATCATCTCAATCGCACCCACCGGACAGTCAACTGCACAGAAACCACACGCGATACAGGCCCTTTCATTTTCAAGAATGGGATAACCCCGGATATCCTGATTATCTTTGGTATACCAAAGCTTAAGACAGTCGACCGGACATGCTTCAATGCAGATATTGCATGACATGCATTTTTCCCGGTGAATAACCGGTTTTTTCCAGCGCGATCTGAATCTGATCCTTTTGCAGGTGTTATGAAAAGAATCTTTCACCGATTCCTGGGGACAGATCTTACCACAGGCCCCGCAATCGATACACAGCTTCGGTTTGATGGTATGAATTTTACCCCTTTTTCCCTCGATCGCATCTGTCGGACAAACCTTTTTACACAAACTGCACCCGATGCACTTATCTGTAATCGAATAAGACATTGCCCTTCCTCGGGATTTAGCTTCCGGGTAGAACTGGGAGGTTACCCTCCCAGAGCCCCCACAGACCCGTACGAGCGCAATTAACGCATACGGTTCCTCAGGTTATGGCTTCGCTACACGTATGAATGCACTATTCTCGGTC
>JAXHVO010000006.1 GCA_034189135.1 Thermodesulfobacteriota bacterium
TTTTATCAATAATCCCTCATTCATTATCTTCATCTGATAATCGAGTGGAAACGCATAGGATAAACTTGTAACCTGAGATCCGTCTACGCCGGGACTATGGATAAAACTCTAAATAGATATCAAAGGTTTTGACAAGTCTGGTTTTTTTAAGATAGTCTCCATTAAAACGTAACAAAGTGATAATTGGCGTCTAAATGGTTTAGTTGCATTATCTATCTGTATTTTCTATTAAAAGTAGAAAAAAGGAGGTAGATATGGACAGAGACCAACTAAGGAATATCAACCCAAACCATCTTCACGGATGCCATCCAGCAGATCTCAGCAACCATTTTGGAGAACCTCTATTCCACTTAAGGGTCAAAAAGCCTGAGAACAACTTTCCTTCATTTTCCTCCCGGCTTGGATTGCTTAAACGTATTTTAAGCGACATGTTACGAAGTGATCTTCCCGAAAAAGATCATTTAGCAGAATATATGCGCCAGAGGTATCGTTTAGGTTTAATTATCGCAACAAACAGCTTTTCAACTTCCTGATCGTGAAAACTCTGCAGCAAGGGTTTGGGAACACGGAGGGAGATTCAAGATAGATGCAAGGTCAGAAACCCCTTGTAAATCAATGGCCTTTGCGAAATGGTCGTCGACCAGTCCTGAAATATCATTACTTTTAAGCAGATTAAAACGTACCATCAAATCAGCCAGATGCTGAATTTCCTCTTCTCTTGGTACAAATTGATCGTATTCAATTCTGTTTTCAGGCGTCGTTAATGCAAACTCTACCAGCTCCACCGGTTGATTCCAATAGTCGGACGCAATAGTTGCCGCCGCCCTGCAGTTTTTCTTCGCCCACACTCCAGACCTGGCAGCGCCCTGAACAAGGATCTTAACAATCTCATGATTATTTTCTATAAAATCTTTCCGTACCAGAGCGAGGTTACAGATAAAATTGGGCCAGACATCCTCCACATACTTTAGAACCTTTGCATCACCACTTTTTAGCGTCTGAGCGGCAAAAGGCTCACCGACATAATATGCGTCAAGGGAACCGGCGGTTAATGCAGAAGCCATATCAGGCGGATTCATCTCTACCACTCTGATCTGCCCGCCTAAAAAATTTTTTTCCATAAGCTGCATGATACTGATGTTATGCCCTGAATAACGCATGGGAACAGCAACAGTTCTGCTGGCAAGATCACTAATGTGATTAACATTTAGGCCTTTTCTGACCACAAGCGTACTTTCGTGACGGTTGCCTATATAAATAATTTTAACATCTTCGCCCTGCTGCCTGAGCACTATCGCAAGCGGAGCAATCATAAAAGCAACCTGAATTTTGTTGTTTCGAAACGCTTCCGCCATCTCTGCAAATGAGTTAAACTTTATTGCGCTGAACCGAATACCGTTACCGCCTACGGTTACATGATCCAGCAGGGGAGCAGCAAGATTTGTGATCACCGGCATATACCCCATTTTAACAATTTTTCTTTTTCCATGATCGAAATTGAGCCACCAATGGAGTGACGATATAACCGCTAGCCATCCCACACTTAAAACACATATACGCCAGGCTAAGGAGAGCTGGAAATTATTTTTAAAAAAATTATACCGCATAACTTACACCGAGCATTAAGAATACTTCATCACGAAGTTCTCTGAGCTTTGCTTCTTTCTCAAAATTGCGAGGGTGTGGAAAATCAAGTTTGCGTTCAAGTTTTACACACGAAGGTCTTCCGCTCATGACAATAATACGGTCACCCATAATAAGAGCATCATCAATATCATGTGTGACCAGCAAGGTTGTTTTGCCGAGGAATTCATGCATGTTGACGACTTCTTCTCGTATTTTCATATGCGTTAAAAAATCAAGGCCGCTGAAAGGTTCGTCCATAATAAGCATATCGGGATTAACGATAATTGCCCGTGCCAGTTCAGCCCGTCGTTGCATTCCACCAGAGAGCTGATGAGGATAGTGATCTTCAAACCCTTCAAGTTCAACCATTTCAATAAATTCTTGTATCTTTTCTTTTTTCAGATCGATATCCTTCATATGCCGCAAGCCAAGCTCAATATTCTCCCATACGGTCATCCAGGGAAGAAGACCGCTGTGCTGAAAAACAAAAATATTATCTGAACTCGGTCCGTCAACCTGGTTATCATCAATAAGAACACCCCCCGAGGTCGACTTATCGAAACCGGCTATTATACCAAGCAAAGTAGATTTTCCGCATCCGGAAGGGCCTAAGATACAAACCATTTCTCCATGATCAAACTGAAGGTTTATATTGTCCAACACACGGATTATCTCTCCGAACCCTTCCGGGTCATCAGGCTCCCGGCGAATCCGCCGCCTGTTTTTAAACTCCTTGGTTATATTTTTTAAAACAATATGCCTCATACTTTTACTACTTCCCAGCTGTAACCGCCAGTTTGCTTATATTGCCTTCTTCTATGTTCTTTGTGTGTTTGTGGTGAAATTTGTTAAACCACAGATCCCCAAAAAGCCGAATCTATCCTGCCTAGCCGTCTCATGATGTAATCGAGCAACAAACCTATTATGCCGATAACTATCATTCCGTCCATCACATAATCCATACGAAGGGCATTCCGGGAATCTAAAATCAGGTACCCCAAGCCCGACTGGACTGCAATCATCTCAGCGGCAACCACAACAAGCCAGGCTATGGTTACAGTTAATCTCAAAGCTGTAACCACTTCCGGGATTATTGCAGGAATGACAATTTTCAATACTACTTCAGACCTGCTGAAGTTAAAGTTTGAAGCAACCTGGAAATAGATTGGATTGATTGAGCATACAGCTACGGTAGTTGACACAACAAGAGGGAAAAAGCTTGACAGGAAAATAAGAAAAACAGCGGGTTTATCACCTATTCCAAACCATAGCATTGAAAGCGGAATCCAGGCAAGTGGAGATATGGGACGTAAAAACTGAATAATCGGATTCAGTAAAAGTCTGGCTGACTCCAGTCGTCCCAATAAAATACCAAGCGGGATCCCCAACAGTATAGCAAAGTAGAACCCGGTGGTAACCCTGAAAAGGCTTGCCACAGAGTGCTTAAATAAAGTACCGTCGGCAGTCAATTCCCACAATCCTATAATAACTTCAGACGGCCCTGGGAAAACATGCTCACTCCAGCCGCTGAAACGCGCTGTCAATTCCCATAACAAAAGAGCAAGGGAAAAAATGAAAATCGACAGAATAAAAGGTGAATTTCTTGTTGGTATGGTAGTCACTTTAGTTGTTCTTCAGCTATTATTTTTTCTTTATCAAACCGAACATTATAATAATCAAAGGCTTTAACCATGTTTTGCATATCCTCGATATCCTGCCGGACTATTCTAAGATCATCTTTTATTTCCTCAGGGATACCGTCTCCCCCTGATTTTGCACCGCATACCCTGACAATCCTATCCATCAGTATAATATCCTGGCCGGTATGACTCCAGACATGCAGCAGTATTTCCTGCAAATCTATTGCCAGGTCATTGATCAGCTCTCCGATCTTATTGATTTCGCTATTGGCGCATTCCGACACCATTGCATCCAGATGTCCCCTGGTCATCTGGTATACAGTCTTTCCCATGTGATCAATAGGTCTGACAAAATAACGCATAAAAACATACATGGATGCGATCACACACAGCAACAAGGCGGATATGCCCAAGATCACGCGATCTTGTATGCGCCTCAGTATATTTGTTATTTCATTCACCTCCGGAAGTGCATATTCGCTCTGCGAAAACTGCCTGACCATGTCCTCTGCGATTTCCTTTTGCAGGCGGTCACGCCCCAACTCGTAAATCAAACCGATCCCAACAAGAAAAATGACAAAAAATACCAGGGAGAAATAGATCAATATTTTTTTGCTAATACCGGGAACGCGATTTCTCCTGATCTCATCTATAACATTCCCAGACCGCTTTAGGTAATGACCTCTTTTTTTATTATCTTCCACTGCACCTGATCCTTAATATGAATCATGATTCTCTGAAATTACGGATTTTCTATAATCTCAAGTATTTCTCTCGATTTGTTCTTGTTGACATACCCTACGGCACCCAGACGCTGAGCATCCTCACCATATTTATCCTTGTCCAGATTGGAAAGGAAGAGGATCCTTGCTTCATCGTCGTATCGAAGAATTTCCTTTGCAGCGGCAAAGCCGTCCATATCCCGCATGGTAATATCCATTGTCACCAGATCCGGTTTTAAAGATTTGTAAAGCTCCACCGCTTCCTTACCGTTTTTGGCTTCCCCGACTATGTTATGGCCTTCGGGTTGCAAAATTTTAGTAATCATCTTTCGCATCATGGAAGAGTCATCAACAATTAAAATGCGCTTGCTCATTGGCCTTCACCTTTTCATTGATAAGTTTTAAAGCTGTTGTCCATTACAGTTAACGTCTGAAAAATTGAGCACTGGTTAGTTTACTTGCCCAAAAAGATACCATCCAGCCATCGCCCGGTCTTTACGGTTCCGTCCGCATAAGTCAACGTTCCATAACCGGTAATCATTCCATCTTTCCATTGCCCGGTATATACCCTGCCATCCGGAGATGTCAGCGTACCATGCCCGTTTCGCTTGCCGGCATTGAATTGGCCGACGTACCTTCGCCCATCGGGGAATATGTATGTGCCGTAGCCTTCCTGCCGATCGTCGATAAAATCGCCTTCGTATTCCAAACCGTCGGGATAAATCAGTCTGCCGAATCCGTATCTCTTCCCATTAATAATTTTCCCTTCATATATCTTTCCGTCCGGAAGTATTACGGTCTTTTCTTCGGAAAACGTTTCACCGGCTTCATTTTGGGATCCGCCTTTTTCCTGGTGAGTTGAGGAAAGAGGTTTTAATGCCCGCTGCCTGCTTTTCTTTTTTCTGCCGGTACTTTTCTTGCTGAATTTTTTACGTGTCGCACTGTCCCTGCCTTCTCTATTCTTGACAGCAGTCGGTAAAGATCCGTTTAAAGACGACTCCGGCTCAAGTTCGGGCTTTTGCTTCACGAATGTAGGTTGTACAGCGGTTTCTTTCTCCAGATGTAGATCCCTGTTTAACCGGCCCTTATGGCTTCCACTGCTGATACAGCCTGCAAAAAACAATATCACCGAAAAACCGATGATTATCCGTAAAAATACAAGCGCGGTCGTTTTCAAGGTTTTACCCCTTTCCCCAATCGGCTACATATTGGCGAAAATACCGTATTTGATGTCAACCAGACAATCACGCACCGGCTCATAATCGGCCGGGTAAGTCCAGCCGGTCACCTTGGAATCTCTGGAAACCTTTGAATCCGCCTCAATGAGCATCAGAGCCTTGGATACTTTTCTGGCGATTATCGTATCGGTTTTTACCGTTTTTGCCATTGGCCATACGGGATAAAGTCGCGTGCTGTGAGCAAAGGGAAAAGAGTCACGAATCTGATTAATGACATAAAATTGACTCATACTGATCAGACCCTCTTCTTCCATCCTTTCAAGGGTGTCCGACCTCACGGTACCGACATCAACGGCTCCTGATTTTACCGCCATCACGACCTTATCATGCGTGCCGCCTTCCAAAAAGGCCTTACAATCCTTCCTGGGGTCTATACCGTTTTCCATCAAAAGTCGCCAGGCCATGTGAGCACCGCCAAAGGAAGAATATTTCACACACATAAACTTTTTTCCTTTGATGTCGGATAATTTTTTAATGGAACTGTTTCTCCTGGCAAAGATAACACCGCCGAATTCATAGGTGGCAAGGCCTTTTTTAGCATTCATCAGCGTTGCAATTGCCTTCACGCCGTACTTTTCACGCATCACCACATAAAATGCCGAGTTTGCCAGCAGGAAGTCAATTCTTCCGGTCTTTACTGCCTGGTCAATTTCTACAAACTTAAGAGGCACAACGGTAAACCTTTCTCCAACCCTTCTTGTCAGGTACTCTGCAGTGGAATTCCATTTTTCATAAGTCTTTTGAGCTCCCCGTTTGGCCAAAATTCCGATCTGATAATCTGCCTGCACCGAGGCGGAAAATGCCATTGTGATCATCATTGCCATAGCAATAATGACTAATTTAATTTGATTTTTTTTCATAATCTATCCTCCATTTTAATAGAACGGTTCAAGTTCAAAACCTCTCTGTTCATGCGTTATCTGCCGAGCATACCTTTTGCCAGGCTGTAATACTGAATCCCGGCTCTGCTCTTTTTGTTATGGTAAATGGCTGGCTTGCGCAATATTTGTGACTCCTTGATTTTCGTATCGTACTCTATAATGGTGTTAAAGGTTCTGCCGTCATATTTTTGTTTCAATTTAGTACGGATCAATTCTGATACGACAGCACTATCTTCGTACATGGTAAATAGTATCTTATAATCGATATCAGGATTGGTTTTTTCTTTGATCAGTTGAATGATCTTGATTATCCGGTTCACTCCGTATGTCGCCAGATATTCACACTGGCAGGGAATGATTGCAAGGTCGGCAGCCGTCAAGGCATTTATGGTAAAAAATTCAATCGATGGTGGCGTGTCTATCAATATATAATCAAATTGATCTTTAATGGCATTCAGTTCATGCTTTAGAATGTATTCATAATTGGCTGCATTAAAGTATTTTTTGTTTAACAAAACCATATTCTTACCTGAAGGCAACAGTGAAAGATTCGGATAAGGCGTTTTGATGAGGATTTCGGCCAAATCCTTATTCTCGGAATTTAATATCTCATAAAAAGATTCCGTACTCTGGTAACCCAGACAAACGGTTAAATTTGATTGGGCATCAAAATCGACCAGCAAAACCCTCTTGTTAAGCAGGGCCAGAGATACACCAAGGTTCAGGCAGGTGGATGTTTTAGCCACACCTCCCTTTTGATTGGTAATAACGATGGTCTTCACCGGGGTTTGTTTTTCACTTTTTCCCTCCCCCACGCCAAAAAGCTGATTTGTCCCAGATGAAGCAAATTGAACTTCCTGTTGAACTGCCGCAGTTTCCACCGCATGTTTAGTGCAGTCTGCTTCTTGCTCAGGTTCCTGGATTGTGCCTGGCCTGAATACGGAAAAAACATAATTGCATTTGGAGCATCTGACCTTAACGCTTTGTTTTTTTATAACGCCTTCATCCAGCTTAAAACTGGATTCACAATTTTTGCATGTAACAATCATGACAACACCTTATTTGGTTTCTTCAAATTTCCCGAACTTTTATGGACCGATTTCAAGTTTCCAGCCGTAAACGGCTTTGAAAATTTAAGCGCATTTCTTGCACACCCTATGCCGACCTGCTCATTATCGATTCTATGGTCCCGGGCATTGTTTTCTCATTCACCACGATATCCACCGTTCCGCTTTGAATGGCATGGTGCGTCAGGTTGGGGTAAACACAACATTCGGCATCCTGAGCGACAGTGACCCCACCTTCGCTTTTAATTCTTCCAAAACCCTCTGCCCCGTCATCCCCAAGTCCGGTCAATAATAAACCGATGGCATCTTGGCGATAGATCTCGGCCGCTGAGGAAAAAAGAACATTCAAAGGACGCTGGGTACCATTATGCCTCTTCAAACAGGCTTCTCCGTCAGAATTCAGATCCATACAAAATTTGTTTTTATTGGAGCTGATATAGCAGGTTCCGGGCTTAAGAGTCGTGCCATCTCTGGCAACCTCCACCTTCCAGGGTACCAGCATATCGAACCTTTCCACGAAAGAAGAAATAATTTGCGGTGAGATTTCCTGCACCACCACCACCGCAGCCGGCAACTCCGGCGAAAGGCCCGAGATCAAACGAATGATCGTATTCGGTCCGGTCAGGTTTGTTCCCACTGCAAGAATATGATCCAATGAGCGGTACCCGTATAGATCGGACAATTTTTTAGCGGTATTTGATTTTTTTAGCTTTACCCTGCGCATGTTTTCAAGATTCACTGAATGTGCGATTTTGATCCGATCAATTACATGCTGCCTTTCTCTGCCAATATCCTGGGAAATGGCACCGGATGGTTTTGGAATAAAATCCACTACGCCAAGCCGCAGGGCGTCAAATGTAATGGCCCCATCGCTGAATAAAGAGCTTAAAACAACAATGGGTACCGGGGATTCGATCATAATATGTCTTATGGCCGTCAGCCCGTCCATCACCGGCATGTCAATATCCAAGGTAATGACATCGGGATGCAGCTTTTTTATTTTACTCAACCCCTCTTTCCCGTTTTTCGCGGTATCCAGAACTTGAATACCGTCATCCTTTTCCAGAATATCAGTTACGGCTTTTCGCATGAACAAGGCGTCGTCCACCACCAGCACTTTTATTTTTTTTTCCATATCATCATTAGTTACAAATTCGAGCCTGATTTTAAAAACGTTTTGCTGACGACTTCAGTAAAAATGGCCAGCAAAGCCAACACAGATTTAAATAAAATATCCTGATTCAATCGTTCACTTACTACTCATTCCTTTTGCTCCAGGATCTGCTCCACGATTTCTTTGGTACCGGCCTCGCAATCCACCAGCCCGGACTGAAAGGCTTTTTCCAAGGGACCCGGAACCATACAGGAGCGCAATGGTTGAGTAATAATTCGACCATTTCTTTCTTTAATACTCCGCAAACCCTCCAGATCACCGACATCGGCACCTGACAGCAGCACTCCCTGAATGGGTCCGCTGAATGAATTGCAGACAGAAAGTAGGAAACCGTCAAAATGATGATTCGTTTGGCTGCCTGCTCCAACCGTATTTTCCATATCCACATTATAGTCGCCCTGTACGTTATTAAGCCTTAAAGAAACCCTATTCGTGCCTATATAACATTGTCCCCCAAACAAAGAAGCGCCCTTTTCCACCGGCAAAACGGTCGCATCGCTCCTTTGGTTTAGATAATCCGACAGAGGGATTATGAACTCAGGCGGCATATCATGGAGGGCAAAAATACCGACCTGTGTATCATGGCGTAAAAGATTGAACATATTCACCAGTTCGTTAAATGCTCCGGCCCCCGAACTGATTACCACCAACTGTTCACAGGGTAACCGTTTTCCTGAGGGGCTGGATGGCCTCATTACCACCTTGGCATCTTTCCCCCGTTTGAATCCGCTGATTCGAGCTCCTGCGGCAATTCGTATTTTTTCTATTATTTTCAGTTGCTTTACCGCCACATCATCGGTCTTTTTCGGCTTGTTGATAAAATCAACCGCTCCGAGACGTAAAAACTCAAAAATATTTTTCTGGGACCTGTTACCGATGCTGCTGATGATAATTACCGGGCAGGGGTTTTTTATCATTATATGCTTTAATGTCGTGCTGCCGTTCATCACCGGCATATTCACATCAAGTGTAATAATGTCCGGCTGCAGATCATTCATTTTTTTTAAAGCCTCTTCACCGTTTTGTGCGGTTCCGACGATTGCAACATCACCCTCAGCGATGAGGATATTTGTCAGGATTTTGCACATCATGGGCGAATCGTCCACAATTAGCACCCGTATTTGGTGAATCTTGTCAACTGAAACAACCTCGTTGGAATCTTTTTGCTTATCATGTTCAGGGTCGGTTTCCTCATCTTCCGCCAACATTGCCTCATTTCTCATATCAGTCTTGTGCGCTGCTTCCAGAAGAAGGTACTGATAGCTCTTTTCAATTGTCGGTTCAGCAACTGGTACACCGGTTAGCGTTTCGAAACGGCCACTCTCCCACAGCAGGATCTCGTAAAAGGCTTCTTCCCCGGTTATATCCTCATAAACAGCATGAACGATCTCCCCGTCTTCAATTACGATAGTTCCTTTCTGAAAGTCCTGCACGACGCTGATAGCCATGCTGGCCCCGGCCAGGCAGCACATTTGAATCAGATCCGACAGCTGAATATTTTTCAAAGTGCCGGCGAATCCATTCTCTTTTGCGGTGATCTGTTCCCGCACCATCTGTAACAACTGCTCTGTCTTGAATGGTTTTTCAAGAAAACCGAGGCAATTACTCTGTTTAACCTCATGCCTTATATCAGGAGTACTATAGCCGGTCATAAGTATTACTTTGACTCCAGGATGATGGCCCCTTATTTCGGCCAAAAGATGCAGACCAGAGATACCCGGCATCTTAATATCTGAAACAACTATCAAAACATCTTCACGGGATAAAATCTCCAGGGCCTCCCGTCCGTTTGATGCGGTCAGCAAACCGTAGCACTCATGGTCATCGGCCATGGCCTTTGATAAACAGCTGATTATCCTCGGATCATCATCTACGATTAGAACCTTTTGGGTGTTGTCTCCCATGCCTGCCTTTTCGACTCCAAACATTGTTTTGTTTAGGGCTTGCTAATAATTGTTTCTTTGGGCGCGTTGTGCCCGGCTGTAAACATAAAATATTATAACCGGTTTTATTAAAGAATATATGTGCTCATGATTTGTGCAAATCCTGAACCGCTGTTTCTATCTATCGTTCTCAGTGAATGGAATGCTCCGGTTGATGCTCTGCTTCGGCCCTAGCATCGGAAATCCAGGACGGATTATATCCCGCAATTTCTATAAGGTCAGGATTTACTATGGTATTTAACTGTTTCCCAATGGAAAGTTCAACCAGTTCAAATATATCAAGGATAAGGGATATTCGCCCGTCTCCGATGATGGTGGCGCCGGAAAATCCACTTTTTTCCTGTAAATAATCCACCAAGGGTTTTATCACCACTTCCGCCTGACCTTTCAGTTCATCAACGACCAGTCCGACCCTTCTTGTGCCCGTGCTAACGATAACCACAAAAATCCTGTCAGGATCGAGCGCTTTCGACACTGTGCCAAATTCTTTCGACAAACGTACAAGGGGAAGGGTGCGATCCCGGAGTCGAATGATTTCCACGCCTTCTAAAAACGAAGTTTCCGATTCGCTAATTCGGATCGTCTCTTCCACATTGGATAGGGGAATGGTATAAATCTCGGTACCCACCCGGACCAGCAAAGCCGGAATAATGGCAAGCGTCAACGGTATTTTAATGCAAAAACGGGTTCCTTCGCCAACCACAGAGTCGATGTCGATGGTGCCGTTTAATTTTTCAATGTTTCTTTTGACGACATCCATGCCGACCCCGCGACCGGAAGTGTTGGTTACTTTCGCCGCAGTAGAAAATCCCGGTTTCACTATAAGATCCAGCACTTCCCTGTTGGTCATTTGATTCAACTCGGCTTTCGAACAGAAATTTTTTTCTACAGCCGTGGCCTTTATTAAATCGGGGTCGATGCCCTGTCCGTCGTCGGACACTTCTATGACCACATGATTGCTTTCATGGTATGCCTCCAGCGTCAGCCTTCCAAAATCTGGTTTACCAAGGATTTTACGCTCCTCAACAGCTTCGATCCCGTGATCAACGGAATTGCGAATAATATGAATAAGCGGGTCGGAAATTTGTTCGATAATCATTTTATCCAGTTCAGTGTCTTCACCCTTGACTTTCAGCCGCACTTCCTTTGAGGTATTGTGAACGAGATCTCTGACCAGCCTCGGGTAACGATTAAAAAGCTGGGAAATAGGCAGCATTCTTATTTTCATCACATCTCCCTGCAGTTCGCCGGCGACTCTGCCTAAAGAGACGGTTGCTTCGCTGAGTCTGAAAGCAAGGCCGTTAATCTTTTTCACCTCGCCTTTGCTCATTCTATAGCTTTCCTTTAAATATTGCTGTAACTCCCTTAACTCGTTGTGTAACTGTGAAAACCAGGCCCGACTCACCACCAGCTCACCCACCTGGTTCATTAAATTATCTATTTTTTTGGCATCTACACGAATGTTGCGCTGAACTGATTTTACATGTGCCTCAGGAAAGGCTTCTTCTTTAATCAGATGTCTTTCGGTTCCTGTCCGATCGTTTTGTTGTTCCTGGGTTGCATGCAGGCCGTTTGGTAACTCATTGGCTGCAAGGTTTTCTGGCAAGTCGTAAGAGCCACTGCCGTCTGTAACGCCCTCACCGCTTGAGAATAAGCCCTCCTCCGCTTCGCCGTTCGTGTTTTGAACAGCCATAACCGGTTTTATACCGGTTTCACTGCCGTCATGATCTGGATCGGTAATTTTGCAAGTCTCATCGCCCTGGGTAAACAGCAGCTTTTCTATTTCATTTTGAAGATTTTCTTCTGAGACATCATGTTCCGGCATCATGAAAGCATCAAAGGCTGTGCTTAGTTCATCGCGAAGTTGCCGATCTTTCCCTGTCCCTTCCGATTCATCCTTTGCGGTATGCTTGCCTGTCTCAGATATCGGTTCATCCACGGGATTCACTTCCGGTTTTTCTTCCAAAGAGTCTTTTATATTAGAAGCGTCGATCCCATTATGGTTTAAGTCTAATAAATCTGTTTCCCTAAGTTGAGGAAAAAACCCCAGCACCTTTTTAACATTTTCCTCCATAAATCCAATTAACACCTCATTGCCTGAAGCCAATTCCTCTAATGCCTGGGCAATACACTTACGCCAGTCATCATAAAACGCTACCAGGTTTTCATACCCCATGTAGTTTGCAGATGATTGAAGGCTTTCGACGCAGTCCGAACAGTTGTTCAACATCTCAGTCTTGTTTTCCGCACTATCTACTGACCATATGCTCGATCTTAACGTAGACAGGTTCTCCTTCAGCTGCTCAATAAAGATGTCAAAAAGCTCCTTGTCATATTCTTCTTCATTTATCTCTTTGCAAACAGCCCTTAAGACAGTTTCCTTATCAGTAACGGTCTGTGTTGTCCTATCGTCTTCGTCCCCGGGCTCACGTAAAGCTTCTTCAAGGTGCTCAACGATTTCTTCAGGCTGTGCACGCTGATCTTCAACGGCGCATTCCTTTTCGGAATTCTCTTCAATATTCACATCACCGTTTGATAATTTGGTGATTTCTTCGATAAGATCGTCAATTTTTGTCTCTTCCTTTTGACTGTGCACAAGGTCATCGACCAGTGTTGACAGTCGGTCCTTAGCCTTAATGAGAATATCGATGATTTCTTCATTGAGCTCTTTATCACCATGTCTCAGCGTTTCCAGAAGGCTCTCCAGTTTATGGGACAACGTGGAAATTTTCTCCGTACCGATAAATTCTGCAGCGCCCTTTATGGTATGCATCGATCTGAAAATATCGTTTAAAATTTCACTGTTCTCGGGGTCTGTCTCCAGTTTCAACAGACTGGCTTCGAGTTCTTCAAGATGTTCCCCCGCCTCGGTTATAAAATCTTGAAGTAAGGATAAATCAATCATAATATTCTCCTTTGAGGCAGTTTCAAAATGCTTCCCAGTGAAAGCTGAATTTGAAATCAGGGAAGGTGACTGCGGCGTCATCAAGGGACAAAAAGAGCGTTATAAAATTTTCTCCTGTGGATATTCGCCATTTTCTCATTCAGCTGAGTATCGATTAACTTCAGCTTTCGCCGGAATTTCGGTTTTCTAAATTTTAGGCCGATTTGACTTCTTTGAGTAACTTGATATCCTCTATCTTTAGAATATTATTAAAATCCAGCAGGATAAGCAGGTTCGCATCAATCTTGCACACACCCTGAATATAATGCCTTTTCAGCCCTGCCACCACCAGGTCGGGTGGCTGCTCAATTGTACTCTCCCCGATCTTGAGGACCTCTGTTACTTTATCGACTATAAAACCGGTCACACGCCCACCGATGTCGAGAATCAGAATCCAGGTATCTTGCGACTCATTGCTGTTGGTCTTTCCTTCCCGCTTGATAAGATTTAGCCGTTTCCGCAATTCTATCACCGGAATAATGCTTCCGCGAAGGTTAATTATACCTTCAATAAAATCCGGTGAATTGGGTACCGGAATGACCTGAGCCGATCTGATAATTTCCTGAACCATAAGAATATCTACACCGAACATTTCTTTTCCGATAACAAAACCCACCAGTTGCCTGATTTTTTCTTTTACCGGTTCGTTCTGCGTTACGGTTGTGTTTGCTTCTGGCATTTCAAACCTCTTATTTAATTAATTAAACAATATTGCCTGATACCAGCAATATGGGGTTTTTAAGCGCAGGCACCATCTGTCGTTTAACATTTAATGAAATGGGTGACTGGGTGTTTTTCGCTTATTTATCCCTTCAGCTTATATCTCCGGAAACTGCCTGTATACTTCTATCGATCTTGAACTGCGCCACCTGCTTGGTTAATTCCTTTGAAAGGTTTTGCAGTTCATTTGTAATCTCCACTACCTGCCCGGCCCCTTGAACGGTTTGTTTCGCTCCGGCTGCCTGTTCTTCGGCAATAGACGTCACCTGCTGAGACCGTTCAGCCTGCATGCTGGTCAGTTTCTGCATTCTGTCGGTACGTCCGGCAATTTTCTCCATTTCCCCGGCGATGGCAACAGCATCCATGTTTGCCTGTTCAACCATGCCTGCGATTTCTTTTGATTTGCCTACCAGCACTTCGAGCGCAGCCTGAGTCGTTTCACGCCGCTCACCCTGTTTCCCGGCCATTCCACCGATTTCAATGGCTAGCACATTCAGCTCTTCCATCATGGCATTTACTTTTTCGTTAGATTCCGCCATGAGTTTTGCCGCGTTTGATATTTCCTCGATCGCTTTCAGGTTGGTCTCGCTGCCCTCAGCAATTTTTTCCAGGGCCTTTTTGGACTGGGTGGAAAGCTTGGTTCCTTCGGAAACACGGTTCGCCGAATCCTTTATAAGCTGCGTAATCTCCTTGGCGGCTTCGGAAGAACGCTGCGCAAGTTTACCAACTTCGTCCGCAACCACTGCGAACCCCTTTCCGTGCTCTCCTGCACGGGCCGCCTCAATAGCAGCGTTGAGTGACAGCAGGTTGGTTTGCTCGGCAATTTCGGTGATCACGGTGATGATTTCCGCGATTTGCTCGGAAGATTCGGAAATGGCACGCATACCATCAACCGTAGCGGCAACCGATTCGGAACCTTCCTCAACCGCCTTCAGTGCCCTTTCCCCGAATCGAGTAGCCTGAGCGGACGCTTTGTTCATCTCCTTAACTGATTTGGCCATTTCACTCACAGTCTCGTTAACCTTTTTCACTGATTTTTCCTGTTTCTCAGCCAATGCCACCACCTGGCCTCCGGTTTCCCCCATTTCGGCCACACGTTCAGTCGCCGTTTTCGCTTCCTGGTCCTGGGCTTTTACAGATTCCACCACCAAATTCATAGCCCTGGTAAGTTTCTCAGTCGTTTTGGTTGATTCCTCGGCGGCTTCCTTCTGGGCGGAGGATCCTGAAGCGACTTCACCGGCCGTTTCTCCCATTTTGCCGAGGACATCGGCAGCCCTTTCCACTTTCGGCACCGTTCCCTCAGCACGTTCCTTGTTGGCCGCAGCTCGTTTCGCCACATCTTCGGCATGTTTCACCACATCTACGGCTGATTTCCCCACCACCCCGAAAGAACCGCTGAGCTGGTGAAGCATGTTGTTAAATTCCCTTCCCATTTCACCGATTTCGTCATTGCCTTTCACCGGTACCTCAATGGTGAGGTCACGCTCCGTGGCAACCTTGTGGATGACCTCCGATGCAGCCACAATCGGATTGGCTATACCTCTGGCCACAAAAAACACGACAGCTACGAGTAGCACTAGCGCGACAATACCAATTGCGATACTGATATTCCTGATTTTCATCACGCCGGCTAAAACCTGCGCCTTTGGAACAGAGGCAAGAACCAGCCAGGGAGTACCGGTCTTTCCGATTTCAACCGGCATACCGATCCTTTTAACAAACGCCTGCGCCGTCTTTGACCAGCTATCAGCGGTAAAACCGTTACCCGATTTCATGTCGCCTAAATAGGGCTCTGCCCACGGGTTGGTATTTATAAAAGAATTACCGTGTCTTTCCTTTTTTGGATGGCAGGCATAGAGTGCCCCATTGGATATCAGACTAATATAGCCCGTGTCGTAGAGTTTGGTAGTCGACATAATTTCGTTCAGTTTAGTCAATTCCATATTCACACCGGCCACCCCGACAATTGTATTGGCATACTTGATGGGAACGCACAGAGTCGTTATTAACACATCCTTGCCCTTTACCTTTGATTTATAAGGCTCGATAATTGTCTCTTTTCCTGTTTTTTTGGGGAGCAGATAATAGTTCCCTTTCCCTTCTTCAATATAGTCCTTTAAAGGCTCAATATCGACTTCTCCCTCCATCTTATTCCAATGAGGTACATAACGGCCTGTACTGTCATGCCCCACGGCGTTAATAAAGTCCTGATCCCTGCCGTCCAAAGCATTCGGTTCCCAGCATGTCCACACTCCGACAAACGACGGGTTCTGTTCGAGTACGTTTTTCAAAATACCGTCGATCATGTCTCTGGGAGGAACACCCCTTTTTTTCATACCCTCCAAAGATTGTGACAGTGTTCTGGCGGCTTCCATACCGACCTCCAGCTCTGCCAGCACTCTTCCAGCCATCTTGCCGGCGGTTTCAGTTGCGCTCTCGATGGCCATTTTACCGGCAAGGGTGGACGACTGTTGAGTAATGATAAAAATTGCAGCCGCAAAAGCGATGGTGGTCACCGACAAAATGTAAACCAGCATCTTTGTTCTTAATTTGAGTTTTAATTTCAGCTTTTTTAACATAACGAATTCCTCCACTGATTTTTTGTTGAAAACACCCGTAGTTACCGGTGGCTTCCATAGTTTGTTTTAAATATATAAAGTTTATGAATCTGATATCGGCCTGTTAGACGAATTCCTTTAATATATATTATTCTCTTCCAACGGTGCATCATCCAATGGATGTTTCGGTAATGTTAATTGTTCCTGTTAAGATGGTTGCGGCTCAACGCATTGATCTTTTCGGCGATCTTCACATCCGGTATAATTAGCGGGTGTTTGCATTTATCGATGGCGGCACAGGGCATCTCTCTAAACAAACAACATTTCGGATCCTGAACAATGGCTCTTCCCCCCACTCTGACAACCTCGCCAAGTCCCTCTGCCCCGTCATCACCGGAGCCTGAAAGTATTACGCCAACCGCACGGTTTTTCATGACCTCTGCCACAGAAAACATAAGCATATTTACAGAACCTCTTCTCTCTGAAAAAGGAGAAAGGCTTATCTGTAAATTATACCTATTGCCCGACGAATGAACCGTCACATACTCCTCACCTGAGCAAAGATAACAAACACCCCCTTTGATGGCATCTCCATCTTTTGCCCGCCTAACTTTTACAAAACTATGGCTGTCAAGATAGCCTGCAAAAGCATCCACATGCTGCGAATCTGCATAAATAACTACCAGCAGTGCAACCGGAAGATCAGGAACAATTTGTGGTATAATTTTTAAGAGTGCGCCGTATCCGCCCTCGGACGAACCGATTGCAAAAATACCTTTGCACTCATTTTTATTCGGTTTCTTTTTTGACTTTTCTTGGGGAATCGATCTAATATAATGGACCGATTCAATCTTAACTTCGGCTGCAAGCTTTACCTTCTTAATTATATTCAGTTCCTGCTCTCCGAGACTGTTTCCATTTGTTTTGGATGGTTTTGGAATAAAATCGATCGCCCCGTATTTTAACGCGTCAAATGTCACCGACGCTCCTTCCTGAGTCAACGAACTTAGCATAACCGTGGGTGTTGGACTCTTAATCATAATGTGTTTCAATGTGGTAAGCCCGTCCATGACAGGCATATTTATATCCAGAGTAACCACGTCAGGATTCAACTTGGGTAGAAGCTCCAAAGCTTCCCTGCCATTGCCGGCCTCTCCCACCACCTGAAACTTATCCTGATCCTTAAAAATATTTGAAACAGCTCTGCGGATTAACCTAGAATCATCGACTATTAAAAGTTTATACGGATCACTCATAACGTATTCTTTCTACTAGCAATTTGGCTTGATCTACATTGCATAAAATATATATCGTCCAATTGGTTAAAAAACTTAAATTTTTTTTATCTATTTTGCTTTTTCGACGGATGTTTCAGTAATCCACAAAACTGCCTTTAATTGTCAGCCATAAGTAAACCCACCGGCAAATTGCTTTCCTCAGTCAAGATATTGACGCCAAATCGCTTGCACATGCGACAGCACCGCCTTATAAATATCCCGGTTAAAACAGCACTATTTACCTGAAACCATAAGGAATATGCCATATCGGTCCAACCGAACTTAAGTGATTTGTCCCTAAGGTTTTTCTATTCCCAGTAAATTATCAGCAATAACTATGCCACAGAAGTTTTTCCTCTGGAAAAGGAATAGTTATGCCGGTAAATGGATGTAATAAAATGAAGTTATAAAAACAGGGAGAGGAAAACGGGATGCCCTGGACCAATAAAAAAGGGACACCGCTTTCTTGCTTCGGTATCCCTTATCTTTTAAAATGGCGTCCCCAAGGGGATTTGAACCCCTGTCGTCCCGCTTGCAAAGCGGGATGTCCTGGACCAATAAAAAAGGGACACCGCTTTCTTGCTTCGGTATCCCTTATCTTTTAATGTGGCGTCCCCAAGGGGATTTGAACCCCTGTCGTCCCGCTTGCAAAGCGGGATGCCCTGGATCAATAAAAAAGGGACACCGCTTTCTTGCTTCGATATCCCTTATCTTTTAATGTGGCGTCCCCAAGGGGATTTGAACCCCTGTCGTCCCGCCTGCAAAGCGGGATGCCCTGGACCAATTAAAAAGGGACACCGGATTCTTGCTCCAAGGTATCCCTTATCTTTTAATATGGCGTCCCCAAGGGGATTTGAACCCCTGTCGCCCCGCCTGCAAAGCGGGATGTCCTGGACCAATTAAAAAGGGACACCGGATTCTCGCTCCAAGGTATCCCTTATCTTTTATTGTGGCGTCCCCAAGGGGATTTGAACCCCTGTCGTCCCGCTTGCAAAGCGGGATGTCCTGGACCAATAAAAAAGGGACGCCGGATTCTCGCTTCGGTATCCCTTATCTTTTAAAATGGCGTCCCCAAGGGGATTTGAACCCCTGTCGCCGGCGTGAAAGGCCGGTGTCCTGGACCAGGCTAGACGATGGGGACGGATGCCATCTTTGCGTCCCCTACCCCAAACTACGTGATCTTTAATAGCCCTTTATTCCTGTCGTCCCGCTTGCATAAGCGGGATGTCCTGGACCAGGCTAGACGATGGGGACGCATGGTGGGCCGTGCGCGGCTCGAACGCGCGACTCTCTGCTTAAAAGGCAGATACTCTACCAACTGAGTTAACGGCCCGATGAAAAACTGTTTATTTAACCATATATTTTGTTGTTGTCAACAAAAAGTATCGAAATTTTTTATTTGCGCCAAAATTCGGGGACCAGAAAAATAATTACCGTAAATATCTCCAGCCTCCCTAAAAGCATGCACCATATCAGCAGCCATTTGCCCAGATAGGGTATCTGCGAAAAATTTTCTGCAGGGCCCACCATCCCGAACCCCGGGCCGATATTCCCAATACAGGCGGCAACCGCACCAAAAGATGTCACCAGATCAACCCCTAAACCGGCAAGAAGAACCGAGCTTAACGCAAATATCCCAATGTAAAGTGCAAGAAAACCCAGGATGCTTCTCATCACATCTTCAGGCACTGTTTTTCCGCCTATTTTTATATGGGTCACCGCACGGGGATGAATGATGGAAAATAGTTCCTTATAACAAAACTTAAAACAGAGCATCACCCTGAGGCATTTTACCCCTCCCCCGGTGGAACCGGCTGAAGCACCTAAAAACATACATATTAAAAGAATAAACTGGGACATGGCCGGCCATTTTTCATAGTCCGCTGTGGCATAGCCCGTGGTGGTCACAATCGATACCACTTGAAAAGCGCCATAACGTATGGCCTCTCCAACCTTCTCATATACACTGCCATAAATATTGAAACTCACAACGGCAGTCAGGAGAATCACCCCTCCGAAAAAAAACCGGCATTCCGAATCGCGCCAGAAAGCAAGCGGCTTTCCCTTTAGCATCTGGTAATGAAGAGAAAAATTGATACCTGCCAACAGCATAAATACAATAAATATGATGTCAAAATAAACGCTGTTAAAATGAGCGATGGAAGTATTTTGAGTTGAAAAGCCACCGGTGGGCATGGTTGTAAAAGTATGACACAGTGCATGATATAAGTCCATGCCTCCCAGCATGAGGAGGATGACTTCTGCCATTGAAATAAGCGCATAAACCTTCCAGAGAAGCCTGGCCGTATCCCTGATGCGGGGTTTCAGTTTGTCGGGAACAGGGCTTGGTACTTCCGCCTTATAAAGTTGCATTCCTCCCAGCCCTAAAAAAGGAAGAATCGCCAACGACAGGACAATAATACCCATTCCACCCAGCCATTGAATAAAGCTTCGCCAGAAAAGAAGTCCTTTGGATTGAGACTCAATATTGGCTATAATCGAAGATCCGGTGGTGGTAAAACCTGACACCGATTCAAAAAAGGCATCGATAAAACTAAAGTCGGTTCCGATATAAAACGGAAGTGCGCCAAACAGACCGGCAGCCGTCCATCCCATGGCCACAATCGCCATACCTTCACGCTGGCTGATAGAGTTGGTTTTTTCGCTTCTGAAAAGAATATGAAATATGAAACCGAAAAGGATGGTGATCCCCATTGACTTTAAAACAGGGAACACACTTTGATCCTGGTAATACAGACCGACAAACAGCGGGAAGACCATGGTGAATCCCAAAAAAAGGGTCAATATTCCCGTAATATTCAGAATATAACGCCAGCGCATCTAAAAATACTCTAGTTTTACCGCAAGAATTTTTTCAATTTTGGAAACCGCTTTTCTTCTGGCAAAAATAATGACCTTGTCATCCGGCATAATGACACTTTCCCCGGAAGGAATAATAATTTCATCTTTCCTTATTATTCCGGCAACCATGGCTCCTTTGGGAAATGAAATGTCTTTTAAGGGCTTGCCCACAATATCGGATGTTTCCAGCGCCACCGCTTCCATGACCTCAGCCTGTTCCCCTTTGATGGATATGGAGGAAAGCACCTTACCCTTTCGGATGTGCTGCAAAATCGTATTAATGGCCGAAAGTCTGGGGCTCACCACCTGCTCAATACCGATGGCTTTCATCAAGGGGAAATAGCTGAATTTGCTGATTCTAGCAATGGATTTTCGGGCCCCCATCCGTTTTGTTAAAAGTGAAGTTAAAATGTTGGTTTCTTCATCATCGGTAAGGGTGATGACAAAATCAGTATCCTGTATATTCTCTTCCGAAAGAATTCCCTGATCCGACCCGTCTCCACAAAGGACCACTGCCCGGTTTAATTTTTCTGCCAGCTCGGTGCACCGTTCGGGCTTAATTTCAATGATTTTGCTGTGAATCGGCTTTTCTTCCAGAAGTGCGGCCAGACGAAATCCGATTCGCCCCCCTCCCACAATCAAAACACGGCGCAGGGGCTGAGCATGCTTATCAAAAACACCTAGGGTATCTGACAGCTTATCGGCTTCACTTATAAAATAGACCAGGTCTCCTGCCATCAGTCGATCATTCCCCCGCGGGATAATCAACTCTTCATCACGAACAATGGCAGCAATCAGCGGCCGTTTCCCCCCTGTTTTTTCGGGAAGATCTGAAAGTTTTACCCCGGAAAGCCCGGCGCCCTGGTCAAGGTAGATCCCGATAAATTTGATGCGGCCATCGGCAAATTCCCCCACATCGGCCGCACCCGGCACACTCATCAGGCGGTCAATGGTTTTTACCACTTCAATCTCAGGATTGATCACCGTATCGATGTGGGGTGCATATTTTTTAAAATTTTCATGATATCCATCATAATCCGCATTGCGGATACGTGCCAGTTTTTTGGTGGTGGGAGAAATAATGTCCGCCACCAGACAGGAAACAAGGTTTGCTTCATCGCTGTTGGTGACTGCCAGAAATATCTCGGCGCTTTCGATGCCTGCTTCCGCCAATACCACCGGACTGCTTCCGGAGCCCTTCAACACCTGGACATCTATATTATCCGACACGCGGCGCAGGGCCCCATCGTCCTTATCAATCACCACCACATTTTTATTCTCGTCGGCAAGATGGCTGGCGATATAAAAACCAACTTCACCTGCGCCCACAACCACGATTTTCAAATGAGTTATTCCTTTGTTTTACTTTTAATTCAACCACCACGATCGCCAAACATGGCGAGGTGATAAAAAAGACCTATTACTATGCCATCATAGTACCACGGCCACTGAACACAAGCATACGATAATGAAAAGTGCAACCCAATCTTTTCCTGAGGCCGAAAGTACCGGATCTGTCCTGTGTTCAGAAAAGCATCTCGCCTCCATGGCCAGTGCCAGGTCATCTGCACCATCAAAAGTACGCCGGATCACCGGGATTAGCAGTTTTATCAAGCGGAATAGCGGATTTTTTCTAGCTTCGATACCCCTTGCCCGCTGGGCATCCGCCGTATCTTTTACCTGCGTATAAATCACCGGCATAAATCTCAAAATCAAACTCATCATCACGGCAATCCTTTTCCGCGGAATAAAAGGAAAAGGAAGTAAAAACCATTCAACGGCGGCCTTTATTTCTGAAGGCCGGGTGCTTAACACAAATGACAGGCTGAAAAAAACCACCAGTAAAAGACGCCAGCAGACCATCGCGGCCTCATAAACACCCTGTTGGGAAAGAACGATAAACCGCCACTCGACCAAAGCGGATCCTGTAGTGGAAAATGCCCGGGCAAAAAATATCAAAATCATCAAAATGAAAAAATACCTTAGGTCCATTAAAGACGATCGTAGGGGAAAACGTATGTAAAGCAAAACCGTGATAAGCATCAAACTGATAATAAATAGTGCCGCATGGTCTGCTTGAATAACCGTCAAACTGACTAATACCAGGGAAAAAAGCTTAAACCGAACATCAAGTTGGTGCAACATTGATTTTCCGCAGTGATAGCTTAAAACCGTCAGCTCAGCCATGAGACAACCTCCATCCCCAGTCGGGTCGCGCATGGCATTTTTACCCCGAACATTTCTGCATCCCGCATTATTTCAGCAGGCACCCCGTCCCTGGCCACCTTTCCATCCTGCATGATCAACAGTCGATTTGCATGGGCAATCACCTTTTCAATATCGTGAGTGGTCACAATAATGGTGTGTCCTGAATGATGCAAAGATACAATCTGTTTTAGCACCTGTCTGACTCCGGGATAGTCAAGGCTGGAAAAAGGTTCATCAAAAACGATAATTTTCGGCTCCATGGCAAGAATGCCTGCAATCGATAGCCGCCTTTTCTCACCACCCGAAAGCAAATGAGGACTTTTGTCTGCGTGCTGTGTCAAATCAACCGATACCAGGGCGGTTGAAACTCTTTTATCTATCTCCTGCCGGTCAAGGCAAAAATTCTCCGGGCCAAATGCCACATCCGCATATACCGTTTCTCCCACAATTTGGCTGTCGGCATTTTGGAATACCATGCCGACCATTTGCCTTGCCTTTTTAATATGGCGTGATACCTCGAGTCCTTCTAGTAAAACCGTCCCCTGGGTTGGCAGAAGAAGGCCGTTTAAATGTTTTAAAAGGGTGGTTTTGCCACTACCGTTTTGCCCTCCGATAACGATGAACTCTCCTTCACAGATTGAAAGGTTGATTCCGTCTAGTCCAACAGTACCGTCTACAAAACGGTGAGTCATATTTTTTATTTCGATAATGTTCACTCAATTCCTCATTATTACCGGCCGCAGTGACTTTGCAATAGCCGCAGCAGCTGCAATCTTTAATGCGTCACCGATTAAGAATGGATACATCCCCACTGCCAGAGTTTTTGAAACAGTCATGCCGGTCAGGATCTTTAGCCATGTCACCCCACATAGATAAATAATAATACAACCACAACTCATTGCAATTACATCAAAAACCATATTTTGCTTTACTTTTTCCGTGATAAGGCCGATGACGTATACCGCAGGAAGATATCCTAAAAGATATCCACCGGTAGGTCCGACCATGCGTGAAATTCCCCCAAGACCACCGGAAAAAACAGGCAGTCCGCACGCCCCGGCTAAAAGGTATACACCAACACTGGCAAGACCCCACCTGCTTCCGAGCAAAAGACCGGAAAGCATGACAAACATATTTTGCAAAATAATTGGAACCGGCCCGATCGGTATGGACAGATATGCCCCGGCTGCGGTTAAAGCGGCGAGCAAAGAGGCATATACCGTCATTCGAAGTTGCATTGACGTGTTCATATTTGATGAAAGCAGTCTCCGTAAATAATTTTTTTTATGGATCCGTTTTCCAGTTCCAGAACCAATGCACCGTTGTCATCCACATCGATTGCCAAGCCTGCGGAAACCTCCCGGTTGGTGACTATTTTTACCCGTCGACCGATAGTGGTGTTGCACTTTTTCCACCTGGATATCGTCTTTTCCAGTGTATTCAGCTGAACTGTTTTTTCAAATTCATCTAAAAATTCGGACAGAAGTTTTTTTCTGGTTAGCTGTCTTCCGATCATTTTTTTTAATGATGTGGCCCCCGGTTCTTTTTTTTCTGGATCATTATTCACATTGATTCCCATGCCTACGTTTATAAAGGTAACCATATCCCCTTCCGCTTCCATTTCAGAGAGCATACCTGAAACCTTTTTTCCATCACATAGAATATCGTTGGGCCATTTTACCATGGCATCCACGCCGTATAATTTGCGCAATACCCTGACCAGGGCCAGAGAAGCGGCAAAGTTTATCCTCGGGCTTAGGACCGGGGATATCGGAGGCCTTAGAATAATTGTAAAATACAGACCTCCTTGGGATGAATACCAGGTCCTTTTTAACCGCCCTCTTCCCTTTGTCTGACATTCGGCAATCACCACAGTAAAATCAGGACTCCCTTTTCTGGCAAGATTTCCGGCGATGTCCATGGTAGAAGTCACTTTAGGAAAATATTGAATCTTTGGTTCCCTTTGGGGAAATTCCCATGGAAAAAGAACGTCAGGGGATCCTGCAAGTTGATATCCCTTTGAGGTGGTGATGATATCATATCCAAATTCCTGAAGCTTATTCATATGTTTCCAGATGGACACCCTTGAAATCCCCAGCTGGGAACTGAGTTTCTCCCCGGAAACAACTCCCTTTTTTTGTTGTAAGATACTAAGGATGCGTCCTTTCATTTCCCAAATAACCTTTTTTTGGTTAACCTTTAAAGAAAGCTACGTTAACGACACTTTCATCGGGTGTCAACTAAAATTATTTTTCGGCGAGCCTGAGTAAATCTTTTCACAAAATTAGGGTAATTTTTTCTATATTATTATATTATTTCGTTTAGTTATAAATTCTTATTATTTTGTAATAGTTGAATAACTGTCTTATAAACTTGACAATTATGGGTTATTATTGTAATTGGCATAAAGCTTGCTTTGACCTATGGGGAAAAAGGTCAAACCGGACAAGCAGGATTAAATTAATCATAAAAAGGCTGCCCCTTGATAAACACATTAAAAAAAGAAATATTTAAAAATGATAATGGCGGAAGACGTTCGGGTGAAGACAGGCGGGAATTTGCATACTCTGATTACACGCCGGAAAGAAGATCATTCAAAGAACGCAGAAGCGGGTTTGACCGCAGAATCGAACTTTGTCTTGAAAAAATAGCCACAGAACGCAGAAAATATTTTAATAATGCCTCATTATCTCTCTGTTGAATCTGTAACAGGACGAATGAAAGACCTATGAAAGGAATCACTTTCATGCTGGAAGGCAACCCGAAACCCGTTATTATTAAAATGGTAGATGGAACAAAGGCCAGAGGCTCTATTTACGTTTATGAAGGAAAGAGAATAAGCGATATTATTAAAAATGCGGATAAATTTATCGCGCTTTACAATACTTCAATCGCAGGTTTTCGCGATAAAACGGCCATCTTGAATAAAGAACAGATACTATATATCATTCCGGAAGATTGATATTATTCACCCCGCCAGAGACCCGGTAATGAACATACTAAACAGAATGACTAAAAAAAAGAAAACCCCTGAGGACCTGACGGAAATATCAAAAATTATTGCACCGTTAATTGATAGAACCGCCAATGATATTTTTATGTCCCACTGCAACGAGCTGCTGGAAAAACCAATCACCTATATTGTTCCGGCAATATGGGGAAAAGGGGTAAATGGTGATCTCACTTTAACCCAGGCAAAAATAAACGATAAAATAGCGCCGGTGATTGCACGAATAAAACGGCTGTTTGAATTTAAAAATTCCAGCGGTGAGCAAGAGTTTGCCTTTGAATATCTTTTGCGAGGTTTGTTTGTCGCCAAAATTACCTTTATGATTGAATTGAAGAAAAATCTTGATTTAAAATCAATCGTTGCGGCAAAGGCCGGCAACGAAATTCTTTCCAAGACCAGGCCCATCGGAAATGCGTAAAGCATAGATAATTTGTCATATCCTACAACCTTCCCAATAGCTTATCGTGTATATTGTCAAACCCGCCGTTAGACATAATCAGTATAATATCATTCGGCTTTGCCCTGTCCAGCAGAAAATCAATCATCAATTCGGTGTTGGGAAAAAAGTAAGCATCCTTTCCCCGCTTTTTCAGGTCATCCACCAGCTTTTCAGATGAAAACCGCTCAGCACGAGGAATCTTGTTCAGCAATGGGGGTTTGCGGATACATATCAGGTCCGCCGATTCAAATGAATCCGGATAGCTATGCTGAAAAACCTTCCGCATGGAAGAATTTGTCCTGGGTTCAAACACCGCAATAATCCGCCCGCTATTATAAAAAGGTCTGACCGCATGGATGGTTTCTTTAACCGCAGTGGGGTGATGGGCAAAATCATCCATCACCGTTACCCCACGTTTTATCCCTCGAACCTCCTGCCTTCTTCTTATACCCTGAAAGGTTTCCAGGGCACCGGCAATGACTGCAGGTGGGATATTCAACCTGTCGGCCACTGCGATGGTGGATAAAATATTTAGCAGGTTATGCAGGCCGATAAGGTTTGTCTTAAAGGCTCCAAAGGTCAGTCCCCGCTTTAAAACCTCAAACAATGTCCACGGAGGTTCTATGGAGATATTATTTAGCTGCCAGGTTGACCCCATGTTCCGACCATAGCTGTCAACCTTGCATTTTTTGCCTCTTATAAGTTCCTGTACATGTTTATCACCATCATAGGCAACAAGGGTGTTCCTTGGCGAAATTGAAGATATAAACCGGTTAAACGCTTCCTTTACATGATTCATATCTTTAAATATATCCGCATGATCGAATTCTATACTGGTAAGCAGTGCCATATATGGATGATAATGTAAGAATTTAGGACCTTTATCAAAAAAGGCCGTATCGTACTCATCACCTTCTATGATAATATGATTGCCTTTCCCCAGCCGATAGTTGCTGTCAAAGTTTTTTAATAATCCCCCTATCATGAAGCTGGGATCAAGACTCGCTTTATAGAGTATCCAGGCAAGAATCGATGATGTGGTTGTTTTGCCGTGCGTCCCTGCAATAACAATCGGTTTTTTGCCCGCCGCAACAAAGCGGTTTAGGGCCTGTGGCATGGAACAAAAATGAAGCCCCATTTTATCCGCTTCCACCACCTCGATGTTATCCTGGGAAACTGCATTTCCCACCACCACCAGATCTGTGTTGTGGGTGATATTTCTCTCGTTAAAACCATCGGCGACCTTTATGCCTTTCTGGGTAAGAAAGCTGCTCATGGGGGGGTATATTTTCCGGTCTGAACCGGTGACCTCAAAGCCCATATCCTTGAGCATGCTGGCAAGGGCTCCCATACCCGTACCGCACACTGCAATCAGGTGAATTTTTTTAACCTGTGGCGGAATTCGGTTTTTGCTTAAATCCATTTATTCAGATCCCGTTATGCGTTTCACTCAAATTTCACATCCTTTCATTAATCAAAAAAGTTTTCAAGAAATCATTGAATGATCTGTTTTTTTAGCACATGATTGGCAAACATAATTGACCCACACGGATGGCAATATATGGACCAGGGAATTAAAAAAGTTTTAAGAAATTTTGCCAAGGGTTCGGGGCATATCACCGTTCTCACCGGAGCCGGTATCTCTGCGGAAAGCAATATCCCCACCTTTCGCGGGCCGGAAGGATTTTGGACCATCGGCTCAAAAGAATACCATCCCCAGGAAATGGCCACTTACCGGATGTTTATGCAAAAACCTGATGAAGTGTGGAAATGGTATTTGTATCGCCTCGGTATCTGTAACCAAGCCGAGCCGAATAAAGGGCATCTTGCTTTGGTGGAAATGGAAAAGTTCTTTCAAGACCGTTTCACCTTAATCACGCAAAATGTGGATGGGCTGCACTTGCGCGCGGGCAATTCCTTGGAAAGGACCTTTCAGATACACGGAAATATTTTTTTTACCCGTTGCGCTGATGAATGCACTTCAACCATTTACCCTGTCTCCCCAAATCTTCGAGCCATAACCAAAGGTGAAGATCTTGACGAAACTCACAAAAGGCTACTACTGTGTCCAGAATGTGGAAGGTACACCCGCCCCCATGTTTTATGGTTTGATGAAACCTATAACGAAGAATTTTATCGCTATCATAGCTCCTTAAATGTTGCCGGACGAACCGAACTGCTTATCATTGTCGGAACATCAGGTGCAACAAACCTTCCCAACATGGTGGCCCGGGAAGTAAAAAACCACCACGGGATCATCCTGGATATAAATATTGAGGAAAACCCGTTCTCAAATCTGGCTTTAAACAGCCGGAGAGGCTATTTTATCAAGAAACCGAGTAGTGTGGCCTTGCCTGCAGTAATGGACATATTTGCCGGTTAACTTATTTTATCAAATCGCTGAACACTTCCTCTGCAGCCTTAATCGTTTGATCAATGTGTTCATTTGTATGGGCCGAAGAAACAAAAAGGGCCTCGAACTGAGACGGAGCAAGATAAATCCCCTTGTCCAACATCCGTTTATAATAGGCGGAAAACATATTTAGATCACTGGTTTTGGCCTCGTCAAAGTTATTGACCTTTTTATCGGTAAAAAAGAGCCCCATCATTGAACCGACCCGGTCCACTGAAACCTTTACACCTTCTTGTTGGGCAGCTTTTTTTAGACCGGCAGCCAGTCGGCTAGACTTTTGGTCGAGTTCCTGGTAAAACCCCGGTTTTTTTATCTGTTCAAGGGTGGCAATACCGGCCGCCATGGCCACGGGATTGCCGGAAAGCGTCCCCGCCTGGTAGATAGACCCCTGCGGAGCGATTTTTTCCATGATATCATGCCTGCCGCCATATGCGCCCACCGGCAAGCCGCCACCGATAATTTTTCCAAAACAGGATATATCCGGAGAAATTCCGTATAAGGATTGTGCCCCACCATAGGCGACTCTGAAACCGGTCATTACCTCATCAAATATAAGCAAGCTGCCGTTTTTCTCAGTCAGCTCCCGTAATCCTGCTAAAAAACCGTCCGCGGGCACCACCAGGCCCATGTTCCCCGCCACAGGCTCCACAATGATACAGGCTATGTTTTTCCCCTGCTCATCAATGATTTTTTTCACCCAATCAATGTCATTATAGGGTAGTGAAAGGGTGTGTCCGACAAACGATTCCGGCACACCTGGGCTTCCGGGAATGCCCAGTGTGGCAACTCCGGATCCTGCTTCCACCAGAAGTGAATCCGCATGCCCATGATAGCATCCGTCAAATTTAATGATCTTATCCCGCCCGGTAACGCCGCGGGCGAGCCGTATGGCGCTCATGGTGGCTTCCGTACCGGAGTTTACCATTCGCACCATCTCCACCGATTCAACCGCTTCAATAACAAGTTCGGCAAGCCGGACTTCAAGATCGGTTGGTGCGCCGAAACTGGTACCTCTCTTCAGGACATCCCCGATCGCTTGGACCACTTGAGGATGCCTATGCCCAAGGATCATCGGGCCCCATGAACCGATATAATCGATAAAGCGATTCCCGTCTGAATCATAAACCATGCATCCGTCTGCACGATCGATGAAAAGCGGCTTTTCCCCCACCGATTTGCATGCACGTACGGGACTGTTGACACCCCCCGGGATCATACCCAAAGCCTTGTTAAAAAGTGCATCTGATTGTTCGCGTTTCATGTTAAATTCCTTTCCCTATTATTTCCAAACCTGTTGACATTTCTAATGATAAAGATAAAAAATATCAAACGGAATATACATATTTTTTTAAACAATGTAAATAGTACCGTTTATGAACGAATAATCAGTACCCATCACCAAACAAGAACAGGCGAAATCACATATTTTGGGTTTTTGTGCTTTGGTGTAATTTTTCCAATCCCGCTTTTCATTTCTTTAAAAAGGTTTTAATACATGGGGCATCAAAAAAGATCTCCTCAGCAACTTGCCAAGCTTATTTTCTACATGCTGGGTCGCAAACCGGATGAGTTCGGACTGGTGCCGGATACGGATGGGTTTATCAAAATCAAGGAATTATTAAAGGCCCTTGGTGAAGAAGAAGGCTTAAGATATGTACGCAGGTTTCATATCGATGAAATCCTTTTGACCCTGCCTGACCCGCCCATTGAAATTTCACAAAACCTTGTCCGGGCAAAATCCCGTGAACATTTGCCTGAGCGGATACCGGCACCCAATCCCCCCAAACTCCTGTATACCTGCATCAGAAGAAAAGCGTATTCCGTTGTCATGGATAAAGGAGTATCCCCCATCGGCCGCGGGCATGTGATTCTTTCATCGGAGAAACAGCTGGCTGAAAAAATGGGAAACCGGATCGATAACCCCCCGGTGCTCCTTACAGTTCAGACCCAAAAATCGGCTAACAATGGTGTGATATTCTTTCGCGCAGGCGATTCGCTTTTTATGGCGGACAGAATTCCTGCCGGCTGTTTTACCGGTCCGCCCCTGCCAAAAGAAACACCTGAGCCTAAAAAAGAAGATCCCTTAAAAAAAGAAAAACCAAAAAGCCTTCCAGGGACTTTCTTAATGGATCTAACCGATGAAAAAGACGGCCATAAGAGATCCAAACAGCAAAGAAGACGAAAGGAAATCGCCTGGAAAAAGGAAAGGAAAAGGATGAAACGGAAAACAAAAAATAGGTGGGAATGGCAATGAGCTTTATTGCTGTGACCCAACCCGGTGATCCGATTGTTTTTGTCAAAAAATAAATTGACAGTCAGTTTTAAAACTGATACCAAGCTTACCGTCTGTTTGCATCCCTTACCGGGCCGTTAGCTCAACTAGGCAGAGCACCTGACTCTTAATCAGTAGGTTGAAGGTTCGATTCCTTCACGGCCCACCATAAATTTTTTTTCAGTAAACACCTGCCCGGAAAAAATCCAGATTTTCCTCTGAATCGATCATTACCACAGCTGTTACATAAATTTCACATCTGGAAATAACAGTCTCTTGATTTGAAACAGATTTTCAGTTATAATTAGTGTTTATCTTTATTTTAAATCAATCGGATTCGAACTATCATCCGGATGGTTTTGGAGCGTTTATTTGCCAAGGGTACAAAATATTAAAAAATGTCCTGGCTATGATTTAATTTTTCCGAAATTAGATAAATGCATAAAATCATAAATCCCAAACCTTACCAAACGACAAACATCTTTTATAGATGATCCAGGGACAATGATGGCTGAAAAACCGACCTATGAAGAATTGGAAAAAAGAATCCTCGAGTTAGAAAGCGCTGGATTGGAGCGGAAGCCGGCAGAGGAATGGCAGCGAGACAGCGAGCAATTGATGACCGACATATTTGAAAGTATTCAGGATGGCATTTCTGTTTTAAATCCTGATCTTTCTATCCGCCATGTGAATGGTGTCATGAAAAAATGGTATTCGGCAAACCTTCCCCTTGAAGGCAAAAAGTGTTTCCAGTGCTATCAGAATGCCAACAAGCCCTGCAACCCATGCCCCACACTGCGATGTCTCCAATCAGGGAAGACGGAAATGGATATAGTGGCTGGACTCCCGGGTAGTGATATTGAGTGGATACAACTTTTCAGCTATCCGATTAAAGATCGGAATTTAGATAAAATAACAGGGGTGGTGGAATTTGTCCGTAACATCACCGAAAGAAAGAAAAGGGAAAACGCATTAAAAGAAAGCGAGAAAAGATTAAACATCATATACGAATCTGCACCTGATGCATACTACATCAATGATTTTGCTGGTGTGTTTGTTGACGGAAATAATGCTGCAGAGAAGCTGCTGGGATATTCCAGAGAAGAGCTCGTCGGCAAGAACCTTGCGGAAGTCGGATTATTGCCCGAGCATGAGGTTGAAAGAGCAATCAAAGCCTTAAACGAAAATATTAATGGAAAAGGCACCGGACCGGACGAGTATACCCTGAAAAGGAAGGACGGCACCATGGTCCCAGTGGAAATATCCACCCATCCGGTAAAAATGGGTGGCGAAGACAGGGTGCTGGGCATCGCAAGAGACATCACTTTACGTAAAAAGGCTATGGAAGAAAACCTCAAACGCCAGCAATACCTCGAATCGGTGTTGTATCACGCACCCGACGCCATCATTACCCTGGATTCTGAACACCGGGTGGTCGACTGGAATCGCGGCGCGGTCAATATATTCGGCTATACCCCAAAAGAAGCCATCGGCATTAACTTGGACGATCTGATTGCCCCCGAAGAAAGTCACATCGAGGCCGGCGGAAAGACCCGGCAGGTACTGTCCGGAAAACGGGTGGAGGCGTTTGAAACGGTACGCTACCGAAAAGACGGGACGCCGGTGCAGGTGATTGCCTCCGGTTCTCCCATTATGATAAACGGAGCCATTGCCGGAGTGGTGGCTGTGTATACCGATATTAGCGACCGGACGCGGGCCGAAGTCGCACTGAAAGAAAGTGAGCAAAAGTTTCGAACCCTGGTTCAACAATCGCCGTTCGGAATCTCCCTGATCGAAAAGGATGGCCGCTACCTTTATGCCAACCCTGAATTTAGAAAAATGTTCGGATATACCATCGAAGATATCCCCACCGGTGCCGCCTGGTTTGAGAAAGTTTATCCGGACAAAGCGTATCGGGACAAGGTGATTCAAACATGGAAAGCAGACCTTAAACAAACCGCCTCCGGACATCCGCGACCGCGAGCGTTTACAGTCACATGTAAGGATGGAACCTGTAAAGACATCTATTTCAGGCCGGTCACTATGGAAAACATGAACCAGTTTGTCATTTACGAGGACATCACCGAAAAGACAAAACTGGAGCGACAGCTCCAGCAGACCCAGAAATTTGAAGCCATTGGCACGCTTGCCGGTGGAATCGCTCATGATTTCAACAATCTGCTTATGGGGCTCCAGGGCCGGGCCTCACTCATGTCGGTTGACCTTGAATCTTCCCACCCCCATTGGGAACATGTCAAAGCCATCGAGGATTACGTCCGCAGCGCGACCGATCTGACCAAACAGCTTTTGGGTTTTGCCCGGGGAGGCAAATATGAAGTGCGACCCATCGACATCAATGAACTACTGCATGAAAGTGCAACCATGTTCGGCCGGACGAAAAAAGAAATACGTATCCACACCAAATTGCAAAATCCACCACCGGTGGTTGAGGCAGATCGGAGGCAAATCGAGCAAGTCCTGCTGAACCTGTATGTTAACGCATGGCAGGCCATGCCGGATGGCGGTGAGCTCTATCTGGAAACCAAAATCTTCACTTTGGACGATGCTCGCTGTAAATCCTACCAGCTGGAACCGGGCCACTATGTCAAGATTTCGGTTACAGACACCGGCATCGGTATGGACGAGTCTGTCTGCCAGCGCATTTTCGATCCGTTTTTCACCACCAAAGAAAAAGCGCGTGGAACCGGATTGGGATTGTCCTCGGCCTATGGAATCATTAAAAACCACGCCGGCACCATTACGGTATACAGTGAGGTCAATCAGGGAAGCACCTTTAACATCTATTTGCCGGTATCCCAGGCAGCGGCATATCGAGATGATGGTCCCACAGAAAATCATCTTGTCAAAGGATCGGAAACCGTTCTGTTGGTTGACGATGAAGACATGATCATTAAGGTAGCCCGGGCCATGCTGAAAAAATTGGGTTACCGTGTGGTGGTGGCAAAAGATGGCGAGCAGGCGGTGGATACGGTCAATACAAAGGGCGACCAAATTGACCTGGTCATCCTCGACCTGATCATGCCGGGGATGAAAGGCGGCGAGACTTTTGATCTCATTCATAAAATTCAACCGGCGATGCCGGTGATACTTTCCAGTGGTTACTCTCTCAACGGTCAGGCACAGGAGGTGATGCAACGGGGATGTAACGGATTTATTCAAAAACCATTCAACATTTCTGAATTATCTCAAAAAGTTCGAACAATCCTGGATGAAGCCAACAGCGTTGCTAAAGGATAGAAACCCTCTTTACCAGCAGACCGGCATGGGTAATGGCTGCGATTGAACCAGAACAACTTTCAATGTCATGCTTTGCTCGACTCATGGTTATTTTGTTCACTCCGATCGTTTGGCATACATCGTTATTTAGTTGAGTCACCACACCGATATTTATGCGGCGAAGTTTTGACATCATGGAAAGTGCGGTTCCTCCGTTTCCTGCATAATTTTTTGCTAGCCGGTCAAACGCCCTTTCCCATGTTCCGATTTCAAACCACGGCAGAAATGTTTTTGAACCGATACCGTCATGGCATTCGGCCAGCACGATCAAATTTCCTCCATCATTTACAAACATAGCGGCATGATGCAGAGCCTTATGACTTTGAATGAAATTGATATCTTTCGGATATCCCCCGCAGGAAGCAATGACCAGATCATAATTTTTATCAGTAACTATCTCGCAATTTTTCCCGTGTTCTGTGCATGCCTTTTGAAAATGCCCTTTCCCGCTGCCAACCAATAAATCACTGACATTTCCCCTGCGGTCAATAATTCCGTGAATGGACAAATCCGCCGGACAAAAGGTTTCATACTCCGCCAAATCTTCTGCCAGGGGATTTCCATCAAGCACACCCGGCATACAGGATAGGGAAAGTGTTCTGTTTTGTCTGTCTAAAAACAATCCATGGTTTTTATAAATCGCCTCCAATCGTCCCAACCCAGGAAAAATCAATTTCCGCCCTCCACCATATCCGGCAAAATAGTGGTGGGAGACCGCACCAAAGGTAATAATAAAACTTGAATCTAAAATATCCCTGCGAATATAAACCGGAGTGCCGCGCTTGGTTTCACCCAATTTTTTAAAAAGGGCGTGATCTCGACAATCATGGTGAACAAAAGTATAATTCTTGTACGTATCTCCGTAAAGCGCGTAAGATTCATCATCGGTTTGACGCATGTGGGTGCCGTAAGCAATATACAGTGAGATATTGTCTGTTTTCGCCCCGAACGCTTTAAGCGTTTCAATTAACACCGGCAGCAGAAGCGGATAGCCGCAAAGACGGGTTTTATCTGCAACCACGATAGCGACATCAGAAAAATCGGGCCGTAATCGTTCAAGCTCGCCTTCCAGTCGGCTTTTAAACTCTGCAGGTGTTATGTTAGCATCGGATTTATTTATCTCATAAATCCTATCATGATCCGGCAGTTTAAATTGAAACTCCTCTTTACCGTATTTCAACAATACTTTTTGGGACATCCAGTTAATTCCTTAAAAATTTATATCATTAGAGCCGAATTCAAGGGCCGATCGCCTCATTTCCCAGTATTGCCCTGTCCTACAAAAGAGCATATATTTTAAAAAAAAGAAGTTGCCAAGCATTACAGTAGTTGTAATAAATTTTCCTGCACGACTAGATATAACGAAGCACGAACCTAAAGTTCGACCGGGGAGTTGCCTATAGGCCCGTTACCAGACTTAACAATTTTATCTATAAATGAAAGTACGGCAGCTATCTCGCTTCAATTAGATTTGAGCCAGCCCCAGGGGGAAGAATCCCACGGCGGCGTTGATCGTCTCTGCCTATGTGGATTTAACTGAGAAGATAGGGGGCGTTTTAAGATACCGATCTCATTTGTTATGTCTGGTAACGGGCCTATAGGCAACTCCCCGGTCGAACCGAGCTAAGATTGAAAAACGAGTGTTTGTTTCTGATAAATATATTAATACGGTGACCCTGGTTCTTATTGCTTGCTCCCTTGATGCTGTTTGTGTATGATAAAAGTGATACCTTTGGAACAGGAGGAAACCATGATTACTGTTAGAGACATTATGACCGACGAACTCATCACCCTTACCCAGGATATGGATATTGCCGGAGCGGCTAAAATTCTACTCGATAACCGGATTAACGGTGCGCCGGTAGTGGACGATAGCGGACAACTGGTGGGCATTCTGTGTCAAAGCGATTTGATTACCCAGCAAAAAAAGCTGCCAATCCCCACCCTTTTTACCTTTCTCGACGGTCTCATCCGGTTGACCTCTATGAAACAGCTGGAAAAGCAGGTCGGTAAAATCGCAGCCCTGCGGGTTTCGGAAGCCATGACCCCTAAACCGGTTACGGTAACCCCTGACACCAGGCTTGACACCGTAGCCGCCCTGATGGTGGACAACAATTTTCATACCCTGCCCGTGGTCGATGGCCCGAAACTGATTGGAGTCATCGGTAAAGAGGATGTGCTTCGCACCCTTCTACCCACCAGTAAAAACCATTGAAAGTTGTATATTATTGCCTTATCGCCTGTTCACAGTCTAACACGTAAAATCATAATGGTAAAAAAGACCAGGCCCAGCAGGGAAAAATACAGACCATTGAGGATTCTTTGATATTTCATTTTAAGTATCTGGTCGGGTTCATTACGAATCAAATCTTTGAATTTCCGATAGTCCCCAAGCGAACCCTTAATCACATCCACTGTTTGTCCTTTTTCTTTCAAGATCATCTTGATTTGTTGCAAATTATACAGGGTAAAAACTACGGTGAAGATCAATGCAAACTCGAGCAGTCCCATGGCAATATTTTCCTTTTGTTGGTGATATGAGACCTTTGAAAAATGGTAATTTTTGTTCGAGTTCAAGAAAGGCGAAAATTTCAACCACAGGAATATATTGAATATTTCGAGGATTGAAATTTGAGCCTGACGCAGAAATCGGACAAAAAGTGCCGTTTTGCAAAAGTCTCGATATAAAGTGTCTCTACAGCCATACCATCCGTATTGGCCAGCACCATGTCTTCTGGCCAGGCGGTCTCATTTTACTGTCCCATTGCGCCGTAACTGTGCAACCCGGGCAATAGGTTTACCCCAAAATAGGTAAAAAGAACCGCTGCAAAACCGGCGATGGAAAGGTAGGCAATCCTTTTGCCATGCCATCCCCGCATCATCTTGGCATGCAACAGTGTGGCGTAGACAAACCATGTAATAAGTGACCATGTCTCTTTAGGATCCCAGCCCCAGTAACGCCCCCAGGCCGAATTGGCCCAAACCGCCCCGGTGATGATACCTATGGAAAGGAAAAGAAATCCTAACATGATCATCTGATAGGTCAGTTCATCGAGTGTATTTGTGTTAGGAAATCGTTTGAGCAAAAGGCTTTTCTCTTTAGTATCGATTTTTTTGATGATGAACATCAGGCTTGTTCCAAAAGCGATGGCAAAGGAAGCATAACCAATAAAGCAGGTAATTACGTGGGCAATCAGCCAATTACTTTTTAATGCAGGTATCAGAGGCTGTATGCGATCACTGATCAGGGAGGCATACGCCATGGCAAAAAAAGCAAGTGGTGTCACAAATGCGCCTATGGTACGATTTTTATATTTTTGCTCAACAAACAGATAAATGATTAGAATGGTCCATGAAAAAAAGACCAGGGACTCATACAGATTGGAAAGGGGGGCATGACCGATACCCATCTGGTAGGATTCTATCCATCTTAACATAATGCCTGCCGTATTACCTGCCAGTCCTAAAACTGCCGCCCAGAAAGCCGCCTTACCAGGGGTTTCCTTTTTAAAAACCCACGACACAATATATAAAAAGGCTGCCAATCCGTAAACAAAGGTGGTCACTGATAATATCATTGAGCTGTTCATAATATTTTTTACCTCATTACTTCAATTCTCAAGTATGAATCCTTACGGTCCCGGCTTATCAAGTTTTTCCGCCAGTACTTCAATCTTTCTTTGCATCCCCATTTTATTTTTATTTGAAGTGCCGGCAACCATAACCATGCTGCGATTCCCCTTGCCGGTGACTTCAATGCAAAGCCGCTGATGGGACATGAAAAATGTGACGAAACATCCGATGATCATTAAAATAAACCCCGAATAGACCACCCACACTCCAGGATCCTTTGTCACCTGAAGACCGGTAAAATATTGGTGACTGTGGCTTGCCACCGCAATAACCACATCACCCTTTCTCATCTTATCAAAGCTGGAAAAACGCAGAGGAAGCAGTATGTTAATCGGGTCTCCGGTTTTTGGCGTTAGCACCCCGATAAAAGCCTCGCCAATATTATGGCCTTTAAAACCGGCAGAACTGCTGTAATCTTTTATGATAAAAGTCCCCAGGCCTTCCGGTATATCAACCGTCTGGTTAATGACAGCCTTTTTTCTGTATTCCATACCGGTTTCTCTATTGGTAAAGCTCAGGGTAACTTCTTTAGGAGCCAGGGTGCCGTAGCTTTGCTGAAATATATTAATCCCCTTGTAACGAAGAGGATCATTTACAATGATATCTTTTTTTAAAACAGGTTTTCCCTTTTCCATAATGACAAGTCTGGAGCGAAATTCTTTGGGTGCGCCGGAATCATAAAAACTGACACTGAAGTCTTCGCATGTAATCTCAAAATCGAGCACATGCCTCTGGTTGGCATTTCTTAAATTTATACTCTTTGCCGATTCCCCCTCGGGTATATTGACAAATCCTTCAAACCCGAAAATTGAACCGATCAACCCGCCAAGCAGCATTAATATAATGCTCAAATGTACGATATAAACGCCCAGGCGTGTCCAGCGCCATTTCTCTGCAAAAAGACAAAACCCGTTATCCGCCTGCTCAATTCTGCTGTATCCATAGCTTCGCGAAATTATCGGCTTATAGATCTGTTCCAGTTTGTCGGGACGACGACTTTGGGAAAATTCTTTTTTATAATCAAGACGCCTGAAATTTGAAACATTGAACGGCGGAACTTTTACCAATATAATCTTTAGGGTGGCTTTGATGCGATCAATGGAACATATAATGATATTTAGGGTCAGCAAAAGGAGAAGAATCTGAAACCACCAGGAATGGTACATGTCAAAAATATCAAAGACTGAATCCAAAAAAGAAAGAATTTTATACCAAAACTCACCGTACTTGTGAAAATATTCAGATGCAGTCCCGCTTTGCGGTATAACGGTTCCGATAATGGAAGTCACTGCAAGGGAAAGCAGAAGGACCACGGTCAACTTCACTGAAGTGAAAAATTTCCACACTCTGTCTATAGTATCAGGCGAGTTCGCCTTCATTATTTTTCCTTTATATTTCTTAACAGACCTTTGAAAAATCGTATCCGGTTACACCCATTGGGAACAAAAAGGCTGCACAATTTAACCCTTGCCCATATCAGAACATTAATCATTAGGCAACGGGAAAGGAATTTTTATAATTTTTTACAACGCCATCACTATTTATCCACCGGTTTTATGATAATCGTTGCCGCTTTACTGTTATCAAGGTATTTTTCTGCAAGTGCGGATACTTCATCCGCACGGATTGAAGCATAGTCTCTTAAAATTGTCCGGCTCCACTTCAATTGCTGCGGATAGGTTACCGATTGACACAGAACCGTGCCCAGCCAGTAGCTGTTTTTCTCCAGCATTTCCTTAATGCCTGTAAGGGTGGGTTTAAGTGCGCGCTTTAGTTCTTCCTGTGTCACGCCGTTTTGGGAAATATCTGATGCTATTTTCTTTATCTGTGATTGGATTAAACCGGCCTGTGCTGGATCTATATATGCCATGGAATAAAATACGCCATACCCGGGATATGCCCGTTTTGGCGAGTTAAAGGCAAAGGTTGAATAAACTGCGCCCAGCTTTTCCCTGATATTTTCCCTGAGTCTGTCGGAAAATATCTCTGCCAGCACGGACAGGCGGCGTGACCGGTTAATATCCCATAAATCCTCACTGGGATAGGCAACAATCACAATTCCTTTATTAATTTTTGTGGGAACCTCTGTTTTTAAAATTTGGGCCGCTGGGAACTCAGGCAGGTCCGATCTTTTATCGTGCTCGGACTCCTTGCGCACCGGAAGGCTTCCAAGATATCGCGATACGGTATCTATCATCAGGTCGATATCAAAATCCCCCACCACGGACACTTCAAGCCGGCCATGTTTCAAAGGTTTGTCGATCCATGACCGGATATCCTTAAGCGTCAACTTTTTGAGTTCATCAAATCCAGGAAGTCCGAACCGGCTGTCTCCTCCCGCTAAAAAGCGCCTGCCGGAAAGCATCATGGCACCGTCTATGGAACTGGAAAGGGCCTTGTACTCTTGCTCAAACCGTTTGATTGAAAGCTGATAAGCATTTTCCCTATATCCCGGATCAACCAGGTGTGCATAAATAAGCTGAAACAGCAATTCAATTTCCTTGGTCACTGATGTTCCATTAAGAGAAAACTTATCTTCGTCTATTTCAAAAAAAACGGATGTATTCTTTCCTGCAAGGGCGCGTTCAATATCATCTTTCTCAAGTGAGCCGAGTCCGCTTTCATTAATCACCGCTTCACTCAATTGAGCAAGTCCGGCTTTGTCAGCAGGCTCCTCTGATCTGCCCGAACCAAACGCAAGCAAAACTTTTACTTCATCTGCCTTAAAATCGGTTTTTTTAAGATTCAGACGGACACCGTTTTCAAAATCAACCTGGACAATTTTAAGATCATCTATGACTGTTTTGGCAACAATCCGTCCCCTGTGTTCCGGTTCCGCAAGATATGGAAAAGTAACCGATTTTTTATCAACCGGTGGCGAAACTTTTACCTTCCGGCTTTGGTTAAAGGAAGACAGGATGATATCTTTTGGATCAATTTTACCGGAAGAAATCTTTGCATTGCCTGTAACCAGAACCAGCCTGTGTTCGGGCGCCCATGTTTTCCGGAAAGATTCATGCACATTCTTTAATGCCGCCGAACGGATAACCGGGGTAAAAAGCGTTTTTCCCTGGCCGGGCGACTGCAGCACCCTGTCATTATTTACATGGCTTATAATGTCCCGGGCAAGAGTACGGCTGTTTCTGGTTGGCGCCTTTTTTACTGCATTATCAAGACCTGAAATAAAATCTTTTTTAACCCTGTTAAGTTCTGATTTAGTAAACCCGTGTTCTATGGCCTGTCTTAATGTCTGTTCGACAACGGATAGAGTTTCTTTCCAGTTTTCCGGGCTGCAGTCTGCGGTAATCGCAGCATATTCTATCTGACGCAGGTAAATTCCCGAGCTAATGGCTGCCGATGTAAATGGAGTACCGGGTTTGCCGACCATGGCATCCAGACGGTCCTGCACCATCCGGCTGGCAATATCCCTAAGCAGCCACTTTTTCTGCAATGCAAAGGAATCCGGAGTTTTATCAGTCTTTGCTATCACTTCAATGCTCACAGTTGTATTCCCGGTTTCCTTTTCAAAATGATAGAACGATTTGATTCCTTTATGATTGATCTTCCCTATATCAGAATCAGGCTTAGGTGACGCCCTGGGAGATATGGAAGAAAAGTTATCTTGTATGAGTTTTGCCGCCACTTCCGTGTCAAAATCTCCTGCCATAACAATGACCATCTTTTCAGGCCGATACCATGTATCGTAGAATTTTTTGAAAAGGCTCTGGTCTGCATTTTTAATAATAGATTCTTTACCGATGGGAAGCCTTTCAGTTATCCGGGTATCAGGAAGCTCAAACTTTAAAGTTGAAATAAAGGTGCGGTACGATGCACTGTCACGGGTCCTTTTTTCAGCCAGAACCACCTTCCTTTCTCTGTCTATTTCGGATGGTAATAGCAAAGCGCCCTGAGCATAGTCTTTTAATACCACCAGGCCTTTTTCAAGATCTTCCCGATCTCCATGAGGCAAAAGGACATCATAAACCGTTTCGTAAAATCCGGTATGGGCATTTGCGTCGGCGCCGAACTGCATGCCAATGCTCTGGAAATACTTTACCAGTTCTCCCGGTTTAAAATGGGTGGACCCGTTAAACAGCATATGTTCAAGAAAATGCGCCAGGCCCTGCTCGCTGTCCGATTCATTCATTGAACCTGCCTGAACATTAAGATGCATGCTCACCCTGGCTTTGGGCTCGTGATTCTCCATGAGTACATATCTCAAACCGTTTGGCAGTTTTCCGAACACAATTTCCGGGTCAGGATCAAGATCGCTTTTTTCATGGGGCCAGCATGGCATTTCATCAGCACCACATGCATTTATGGTACCCGGTAAGGCGCTATTTTGTTTAGGTTGATTTGAATCGGCGGCTTGAGACAACCCCGTGACTGGAAACACAACCGCCCATATAAAAAAACCGATAACCAAGCTTTTAAACGAGCTAACGGACATATGACTATCCCCTGTTTGAGTGGAAAATAAAAAGTCTTCAGTCTGCTACCAGGCAAACTGAAGACTTTTAAAGATTCACAGTTGTTTACGGTTTGAAACTTTAACCGGGAAAATAGAAATTCGGTAGAGATCGGTGGCCAAATCTCCAATTTCTATTTTTCTAATTTCAACGTTCCCTGAACGCTCACAACCGATTCCTGAATTTAAATCGCTTTTAATATATACTACTTCTTAATATAAACACCTCGTGAAACCGTCTTGATTTTGCCTTGTTTAGTCAGTTTATACAGTGCATTGCTAAGCTGTCTTCCCTCAAATCCGGTTTTTTGTTTTATTTTTTCAATGGCAATTCCCTTCTTGGTCCGCTTAATTGCATCAAAAACACTGCCAAGAACGGTTGTGCCTTTTGCAGCCGCCGGTTTTTTAACTGCTGCTTTTTTCCGCACCGCAGGTTTTTTCTTGGTAGCAGGTTTTCTCTTAACGGCAGCTTTTTTCTTTGCCGCTGCCTCAGCTGCCTGCATCTTCTCCACGTTTTTAGAAAGTTTCTCCAGCTGTTTTGAAAGGTTCACCAGAGACTTTGACGCCGATGCCAGTTGTCTTTTCAACTGTTGCTGTGAAAGTGTCACCAGTTTTTTTTGTACGGTTTTTAGCTGTTTTTTTACTTTCTTCATTTCTTATTTTCCTCCCGGGTTTTTGGGTGAATATTTATGAAGAGATATCCTTTTTTAAGTAGTATATAATACTCTTTTAATTGTCAACCATTTATGCGATAAAGTAATAGAACTATTGACAACACAACTGTTTCCATGAAAGATAATTTGCAACCGTTCAGGGGTTCAAGGTTGCATTCTTGTCTCATGGCTCCATTTTGGAGGTGTATTTATATGAGTAGCGACTGGCTTTGCTTGAAAGATACGCCAGGACAAGCCCGGCTTCCTCATTCCCAATCTGATAATTTGCGGCGCTTTGGCAATTATGTGGCAAAACCGGCATTTTTTATGAGAACTTCGGGTCTTTACTTTTGCCCTTGTTTCTAACCCTGAACGTTGAACCCTGAACCTGTGAACGGTTACAATAAAACCCGATATACCCTATAGTGATGGAAAATGGTAGAGCAATCACATCTTTACAACCACAAACAACGCTTTAATATCAAATACGAAGAAGAGCTTAACCCCGCCCAACTAGAAGCAGTCACTTCTCTAGACGGTCCCATGCTCGTTATAGCCGGAGCTGGTAGTGGAAAAACCCGAACACTGACCTACCGGGTGGCACGTCTTGTTGAACGGGGCATTTCACCTGCCTCGATTCTACTTTTAACCTTCACCCGCAAAGCTTCGGCAGAAATGCTCAGCCGCGCAGCACAACTATTGGACAACAGGTGTGAAAGGGTTTCCGGAGGAACTTTTCATTCTTTTTCCAATTCCATGCTGCGAAAGTATGCGTCCATCCTTGGCTTTGACAACAAATATACCATACTTGACCGCGTGGATGCGGAAAGTTTAATCGGCATGCTGAGAAAAGAACTAAATCCCGGACCAAAACATCGCTCGTTTCCCAGAAAGCGTACTTTGGCAAATATTTTCAGCAGATCGGTGAATAAAGTAATTTCCCTTGAAGATGTCATTTATAATGATTATCCCCATTTTCTACCTTATCTGGATGATATTGTTAATCTTGCCATCGAGTATAAAAACCGAAAAGTGATGCATGGCTTTTTTGACTACGATGATCTGTTGGTCTCTTTCGACCTTCTGTTGAAAAATCACACGGATATACGGGACAGTATATCATCGTTATACCAGTATATCATGGTGGACGAATATCAGGATACCAACCAGATACAGGCCTCTATTTTATACTCCTTAACCAGTAAAAATAAAAACGTGATGGTGGTGGGAGACGATTCTCAGAGCATCTATGCTTTCAGGGGGGCAAATTTTAAGAATATCATCGATTTCCCCCAACTGTTTCCGGAAACCAAAATTATCAGCCTGGAAGAAAACTATCGCAGTGTCCAACCCATATTGGATCTGACCAATGTTATTATCGACCGGGCGGCGGAAAAATTTTCCAAGAAGCTTTTTACCCGAAAAACCGGCGGGGTAACACCCTTGCTGGCTTGCACCCAAAGTGAAAACGACCAGTCGATGTTCGTTGTTGATAAAATCCAAGAGCTGAACATGAGCGGGGTTCCCCTGAGCCGAATGGCCGTTTTGTTCAGGGCCGGATTTCACTCCTTTGACCTTGAAATCGAACTTGCCAGAGAAAAAATTCCTTTTATCAAGGTCGGCGGTTTCAAATTTACTGAATCTGCGCATATTAAAGACGTGCTGGCACACCTGAAAGTGATCGCCAACCCGCATGACCGCATAAGCTGGTACAGGATCCTGCTTTTAATAGAAAAAATAGGGCCCAAGACCGCCCAAAACATATATCAGGCAATACATAATGAGCGGTCGGGATATACGGGGATTTTCACCATCAAACTCAAATCAGGCCTGAACCAACGTCTAAGCCGGCTCAGGCAGCTTTTCTCCAATATAAATTCCAATCCTTTGTCGGTTGCTGAAATGGGAGAAATCATTTTACACTACTATTTGCCTGTTTTAAAGGACAGGTATGACAATCACCCCAAGCGCGCAAGGGATCTCGAACAACTGTTAGCTATTATGCAACGTTATAACAGCCTTGAACAATTCTTAACCGATATGGCCCTTGAACCACCGAACACCAGTATGGATAATACATTTACCGAGACTTCGACCGATAACAACCGCCTGGTTCTTTCAACCATTCATTCTGCAAAGGGCCTTGAATGGCACACCGTGTTTATTATCTGGACGCTTGATGGTCGTTTCCCTTCCATACATTCTTTAAACAACGAAGAAGACCTGGAAGAAGAACTCAGGCTGATGTATGTGGCGGCCACCCGTGCACAAAATAATCTTTTTTTTACCTATCCAGGTCATACTTATGATAGGGGTTCAGGCATGATATTTTCCAGGCCGTCGCGCTTTATTGACATGATACCGGATGATATACTTGAAAAGTATTATGTTGATTAACCGCATATCCCGTGATATGCACAGCGGAAATTTATAAACTCATTTTATAAGGTACTGTTGAGACAGTCAGCCGTTATATTTAAGAACGGCTTAAACCAGCAACTCGAAACCTGTAACTATGTCCCCGGAAAATTACATCCTGATTATCGGCTACATCTTTGGATTTTACATGGCGTGGAATATCGGCGCTAATGATGTGGCCAACTCCATGGCATCCGCCGTCGGTGCGAAGGCGATTACCATACGCCAGGCAATCTTTATTGCCGGCATCCTGAATGTTCTCGGTGCGGTCTTTATCGGTTCTCATGTCACCAATACCATACGCAAAGGAATCGTCTCGACTGACATTCTCACCGACCCTCATCTGGCCCTTATCGGTGCATTGTCCGCCCTTCTTGCCGCTGCCCTGTGGGTGAGCTTTGCCACCTGGAAATCCCTTCCTGTTTCCACTACCCATTCCATTGTTGGCGCCATGATCGGTTTCGGCATCATGACCGGCGGTTTCTCTGTAATAAACTGGGGGAAACTGGCTGCCGTTGTAATGAGCTGGGTTATTTCTCCTGTTTTTAGCCTTATCATTTCATTTATCATGTTTAAAGTTATCATACGGTTGGTTTTATCAAAAAAAGACCGGTTTATCATGGCACTCAAATCATCACCGTTTTTTATCGGGCTTGCCTTTTTCGTGGTAATCCTGTCTTTTCTATTTAAAACACCTTTGGGGAAAACGCTTTCGGTCAGCACACCTGAAGCCTTGATTATCGCTCTGATTTTGGCCGTTTTGTTAGGATTTTCCGGAAAGATGCTTTTAAAACGCTTCATTAAAAGTGACCCGTCCAACGGAACTGAAGAGGTTTTCCGACGGATCCAGATAGGCACCTCATGTTATGTTGCACTGGCCCAAGGTGCAAACGATGTGGCCAACGCCATCGGCCCTCTTGCGGTGATCTATTTTCTGGCCAAAACGGGAGGCGTAGGAGCAAAAGTGCCGGTACCTTTCTTTCTTCTTTTATTCGGCGGGGTAGGTATTGCTTGCGGAATATCAATGGCAGGCTACCGGGTCATGGATACCATCGGTAAAAGAATTACCACCCTCACCAATACTCGCGGATTTTGTGTTGATTTTGCCGCGGCAACCACCGTCCTTGTTGCCTCGAAGTTGGGCCTTCCGGTTTCAACCACCCATGCGGCAGTCGGCGGTGTCATGGGGGTGGGAATCGCGCGTGGAATCGAAGCGGTCAACTTCTCGATTATTTTTAAAATTATAGTTTACTGGGTTTTGACCGTTCCGGTGGCGGCCATCACCAGTATAATCATTTTTAAAATACTTCAACTCATTATATAAAGGAGGTGACTATGCGTTTACCTTTCTTTTCAATGTTTATCACGTCGCCTTTTGATGGATTACAGGAGCATGCTGAGAAGGTTACAGAATGTGCATGGTCTTTCCAGCAGGCAATGGAATGTCATCTTTCACAAAAAAGCAAGCCCTTTGAAAAATTCAGACAGGAAGTGGACACACTGGAAAGTGAGGCCGATGCCATAAAAAGGCGAATCCGCGGCCATCTGCCCAAAGGGACCATGATGCCTGTGGATAAATTCCAACTGTTCAGGTACTTAAGAGAACAGGACCAGGTTCTTGATGCTATGGAGGATGTGCTTGACTGGCTTTCTTACAGACCCGACCCCGGAATCAGAAATGAAATTAAAAAGGATTTTCGCCTTCTGGTAGATGCAGTGGTAAGCCCGGTGGAAGAAATGACCAAAATGGTGACCGAAGCAAGAGAATACTTTACAAATTTTTCAGAAAAGCAGCGAAATCTTGTTAAGGATATCATCAGGGAACTTCGCGGGCATGAACATCAGGCAGACAAACTGGAAGATAATATAAAACAAAAAGTATTCAACATGGAGATAAATCCGGTCACCGTATTTCATACCATAAGATTGGCTGAATTCATCGGATCCATCGCAGATCACGCAGAAAATGCCGGGGATATGATGAGAGCCATGCTGTCAAAGTAAGGGATAGGCAGAAAGCAAAGAGGCACAAAGGCAGAAGAAAAAAGTAAAGAATTGACGCTCGTCGGAGATCCCGCCAGACGAGGAAGGGCGTGGGTTCCAAAATTGAACAAATACCGTATTTAGACGGTTAGGTAAAAAACATAAGCACCTGATGGCATCGTTCCAAGGCTTATATACCCCCGTTAAAAATCAGCGGGATAAAAAGGCGTAGCAGTAGATGAGCCTTGGAACGATGCCATCAGGATTCAGAAAAATACTCTGCCGTGTAAACCTTAACCGTTGTTTCCCTGTCCTTCCAGCATTCCCTTTCCATACCTCCTTTCTGACAGAGGTGCCCCAGGAAATCTTCTCTGTCAGGAAGTTGATCCCAGACCTGCGGAAGAAATGTGGCACTTTGCCAACCTCGGGAAAGTATGACTCCGTGGATTTTTGGTTTAAGCTTGTTTTTTAAATCGTCACCATCTTTAAAATCAACTTGTCGAGGAGCAGTCAGCACGCTGATTTCGATATCTATATCCGGCAGTTCATTCATTTCCACCTCCGGAAACCGTGGATCGTGAAATGCTGCATTCAATGCGTTTTCCTCAACATTGAACACCAGGGATCGAACAGGCTCTATGGTGCCGATACACCCCCTGAGAATTCCGTCTTTATGGAGGGTGACAAAACATCCCCTCTTTTCCTTTAAACCGGAAGAGGTCTTCTCCGGCCGCACTATCTTTGAACCGGCATCAATCTCCGCCTCTATGGTGGTTCGAGCCAGTTTAAGCAGGCTTCTTCTATCTTCATCCGTCAGCTTAGACATGCTTTTTCCAGTTCATATCGGATTAACTTAAAAATTCCCACCAGATATAAAAAGCAAAGGCCAGAAAAGCAATAAAAAATGAAAGGTAAGACATCCAGTTTACCTGCCTTTTAGCCATGCCGTGCTTTTCAACAGCTCCAAGCCTGGTTTTACATTCAGGACATCTTTTCACATCAAGCTTCACGTAAGTGAAACATTCCGGACACCTCTTTGTCGCGTGAACCACTTCTTTTTTTTCTGCATCATCCGGCATCTTTCCTTATCTCCTTTAATCTAAAAAGCCGTCCTCAATTGAAATTTCACTTTGGCCTTCCAACTGTGTCACCCATGCATTAAATGTTTGATATTTTTTCTGTTGCAGCAGTCTTTCCACAACACTCTTCTTTTTCTCTGCGAATTCTTTCACAGGCGGCTTTTTCCTATTTTTAAATCTGATCACATAATATCCTTTTTTCCCTTTTATCACGTCATCGGGAAATTTCTTTTTATTTGAAAGCAAAAAGGCTGATTTTGCAATTTCGTTTTCAAATCCGATATTTTTAATTGAACCATTTCTTTTAAAAAAACCGGTGGTCTCCATTTTTAAACCGGATTTGACACTTTCTCCTTCCAGAGATTCTATTCCCCCACCGGCCTTGAGTGCAGCCAGTAATTGTTTTGCGTCTGCCCTGGCCTTTTCTTCCCGTTTTTTATCTGTCAGGACCACCTTTACTTCTTGTTTTACATCTTCTAAAGGAGGAATCTTTTCATCAATTTTTTCAATCACCTGGATGATATAAAACCCGTCTGTTAAATCCTGAATATCGCTGATTTCCCTAAGCTCCATATTAAACGCTGCTTCGGTAAATTTAGCGCTGTCTGCAACACCTTTCACCGGATTCTTTTTAGTAAAAAAATCCGTTGTATGTAAGGTGAAATTTTGCAAATCAGCAAGTTTTTTCAAATCGTCTCCCTCATCGGATGCCTCATAAACTTCATCTGCCTTATCATATGCCAGGTTACCGGCTTTCTGAGTCAGCAGTTTTTCCTTAATTTTAAGCCTGGCTTTGTCAAAAGATACGGTAAATTCTTGGTTTATTTTATCCACCTTGATAATATGCCAGCCGAACCGGGTACGTACCGGCTCGCTGATCTCTCCGGATTTCATGGAAAACGCCTTGTCCGAAAATGGTTTTACCATGGCTTCCTTTTTGAATGCACCCAGGGATCCCCCTTTAAACCTTGTCGGGCCTTCGGAATATTTTTTTGCCAGGTCTGAAAAATTTTTTCCTTCCCTGGCCATCTTCATGATTTCAAGTGCTCTCTTTTTTGCCTTTTCTACCGTCTGGGCATCGGCATCTTTGGCGACCTTTATCAAAATGTGACTGGCCTCAACCGTTTTCGGAGTGTAAAATTCACTCTGATTTGTTTCGTAATAGTCCAGCAACTCGTCGTTATCAATTTTTACCTCCGGCTTGAACGAATCCGGATTAAAGTGCAAATACTTCGCTTTCAACCTGACTTCCGTTTTATAAGTCTCTTTGTGTTTTTCAAAATATGCCTTTATTTCATCATCGGTCGGTCTGACATTTTTATACCTTTCAGTTGCAAAAAGAACGAAATCAATATCAACAGAGGCGTCCTGGTATTCAAAATATTCCCTAGCTTCCTGTTCGGACACCTTCACATTTCCCGTGATAAATGCCCTGAGTTTTTCGGTTAACATGGCCTCTTTCTGTTCAACTTCAAATGTTTCAGGAGTGAGCCGGACGCTGCTTAAAATTCTATTATACCTGCGACTATCAAACACCCCGTCTGTCTGAAACGCGTCAATGTTTCTGATGGCTGCTTTGAGTTCCTCATCAGTCACCCTGAAATTCAGCCTTTTGGCTTCCATCAGCATTAACTTTTTTTCTACCAGTTGGTTTAGGGCCTGTTTTCTTAATCCCAGGCTTGCGATCATCTCGTCGTTCAACCTGTCCCCAAATCTTCTCCTGACCTGTTCCTTAAGATTGTCGTAGGTTCGGTTGTATTCATCCAGTGTAATCGGCTCATCATTGACACTGGCAATGGTGCCTTTGGCTTTGTCACGAATATTAACTCCCCAGAATACAAACACAACGGCAATTAGAAATATAATCGCTTTTACCATCCAGCTACCGGCTTTTTTCCTAATTAAATCGAGCATGTGATTCCTTTCCTTTTAAACAACAGCTTAATTCTATTATACCAATGAGACCTATTAAATAATTAACCGGATCTCCTGTTTTTTCTTGTCAATCTTTGACCCGATAGGTTCCAGGCAAATGGCACACAGGTATTCGTACTTGTCACCCTCAGGCAAGACCAAAAGAAGGCGCTTTCTCACCGGAACCGCCCGTTTACATTTAGGACAATACAGCTCGGTGGCATCGAACTCTTTAAACATGCCCTGCTTATTCTCTTGGCTAGCGAACCCCTTGTTCTGTTTTAAAAAATTTTCCGGATTCAATGTGAAACCTGTCTCGGTAATCAATTTTTAAAATTTATAAACTAGAAATTTTAATTTCTTACCCGACTTTTGTCAAGAATTACCTATCTGCCAAAAGCTTTTTTCAGCAAAACATGGATTTAAACCTTAAAGTGACTGGAGACAATGGTGGTTGAAATAGATTGACGTTTTTAAATCCAAAATAAATATTGACACCCCTAGCGGTTTTTGTTAGTTCCTCCTTTATTATTCGGGGCTGTAGCTCAGCTGGGAGAGCGCATGACTGGCAGTCATGAGGTCAGGGGTTCGAGCCCCCTCAGCTCCACCACCATATAATTCAGTTCCCAGTTCGTAGTAACTTGCTGATCACACACAGATTACTGCTGACAAGTCGATTTCAGTATTTTGCCCGATTGCAACGGAATTCATGACCAAACCTGCTAGGCGTAGCCGTAACAAACAGTAAAGGCGATCCCGCTGCCTAATCCCCATCTCCCCCTTGACATCATTCACGCATTGTCCTAAAAACGTGTCTGTTTTTGAAACAGGAGATCACGCGTAACCATGAAAAAGAAACGCCTTATTTATATTTTAGTACTTTCCATACTGGTGGGCAGCTTTGGATCCGCGTTTTTTTTTGTTATATCGGTGATAGCATCCGGACCTGATACAGTGACCACCCCGGAAAAGGAAAAATATACTCAAGGGACGATTGTTCACTTGTATTTTGCCAATAAGGAAAACTCCTTTCTGATGGCAGAAAAAAGAGTGCTGGTACAATCTGATAATCCGGCACAAAGGGGAAAACTGATCATTGAGTCCCTTATCAAAGGGCCGAAGGAAGGACTCATGCGAACCATCCCTTTGGGTAGCACCTTACGGACGTTTTTTGTCACCAAAGATAAAACAGCCTATGCCGATTTTTCACCGATCATCAGTGAGAAACATCCGGGTGGATGCAAAGCGGAAATCATCACCATATATTCAATTGTGAATTCATTAATATTAAATGTCCCCGAAATAGATACCGTAAAAATACTCATTGGCGGACGTGAAGCTTTGACCCTTGCAGGTCATATTGATTTGCGTTTTCCATTAAAAGCTGACATGCTTCTGGTGAGATGAAAAAAGCACACAAAATAAAAGATATCCGCAATATCGGTATCATCGCCCATATTGATGCCGGGAAAACCACCGTAACCGAGCGGATCCTATACTATACCGGTCGCTCCCATAAGATAGGCGAGGTTCATGACGGTGAAGCCGTAATGGACTGGATGCCTGACGAGCAGGAACGCGGCATTACCATCACGTCTGCGGTAACCACCTGCCAGTGGAAGGGAAATGAAATCCATATTATCGATACCCCGGGGCATGTCGATTTTACCATAGAGGTGGAGCGCTCATTGAGAGTCCTCGATGGAGCCATCGGTGTCTTTTGTGCGGTGGGAGGCGTTGAACCCCAGTCGGAAACGGTCTGGCACCAGGCTGATAAATATCTTGTCCCTAAAATCGCCTTTATCAACAAGCTTGACAGGGTGGGTGCAGATTTTTTCGGCACTGTTGAAATGATGGTAGACAGACTCAATGCAAACCCTTTAATTTTACAACTTCCGGTTGGTTCTGAAGATCATTTTTCCGGTATCATCGATCTGGTGGAAATGAAACAAATCATATGGGATGAAGAAACCCTTGGTGCCACCTATAGAACCGAAAGTATACAACCGGATCTTCTCGATCGTGCAAACCAATATCGCGAAAAGCTGATCGAAACAATCGCAGAACATAATGATGATATTATGGAGGACTACCTGGCGGAAAAACCGGTGGACGCACAAAGCCTTTATGATGCAATCCGAAAGGCAACCATCGATTTAAAACTGGTTCCCATATTATGCGGATCCGCTCTAAAAAACAAAGGAATCCAACCGCTCATCGACTCGATCGTCCGCTTTCTCCCGAGTCCTATCGACATTCCACCGGTAAAAGGAACGGACCCTGAAACAGGAAAAGTCCGTGAATGTGAAGCAAAAGATACCAAGCCCCTGTCAGCACTTATCTTCAAAGTCTCTATGATAGAAGGAAGAAAGCTTTCTTACGTGAGGGTCTATAGCGGAAAAATGAAGGCCGGTGGAGAGGTTTACAACCCCACCCTTAAGAAAAAGGAAAAGCTTTCCCGCATACTGGAGATGCATGCCAATAAAAGGGAAAGAGTCGATAGTACAGCAGCGGGAAATATTGTCGGGGTGGTCGGGTTAAAGAATTCTTCAACCGGTGATACGCTTTGCTCAATTGACCATCCGGTTTTGCTGGAAAAGATAGAGTTTTATGAGCCGGTCATTTCGGTTGCGGTTGAACCTAAAACCCACAGTGATCAGGAAAAGCTGGATCAGGTTCTGGAAAAATATATGGTGGAAGACCCCACCCTGAGGGTTCGGGAAGATAAAGATACCGGGCAGACGATTTTGTCGGGCATGGGAGAGCTTCATCTTGAAATTATAATCAGCCGTATGTTGCGCGAGTTTAACACCAGCGTGAATGTGGGGAAACCACAGGTTGTTTACCGGGAAAGCATTGAGAAAGAAATCAAAGCCTGTTCAACATTCGACAAAGAAGTTGCCGGACATCATCATTTTGGAGAAGTTGAATTAAAACTCAAACCTCTGGCCCGGGGTACCGGCAACAGGTTTTTATCGAATATTACACCGGAAACCATACCTGACGCGTTTGTGCCTGCAATTGAAAAGGGCGTCATGGAGTCTTTCGAAAGCGGTGCATTGATGGGATATCCTGTGGTTGATGTGGAGGCTGTTCTTACAGGAGGATCGTACCGAGAATCTGTTGGCACTGAGCTGGCTTTTACCGTAAGTGCATCCATGGCATGTAAGGAGGCTCTGGCAAACGGCAACCCCTATCTTCTTGATCCCATTATGAATGTTGAAGTGCTTGTTCCCGAATCTTATATGGGGGATGTGATCGGTGATTTAAATTCCAGAAACGGAAAAATTGAAGCCATCACAGCCAAAATGAACACCCAGGAGATAAAGGCCACCGTACCACTTGCTCGCATGTTTGGCTATTCAACCGCCTTAAGGTCGGCCACCCAGGGCCGAGGCACATTTACCATGATGTTTTCTCACTTTGATCGCAGTTGAAAAAGGCTATGAACGTCGAATATTGAATATTATCATATTATAAACAGCTTAATTCGCTTTAGCCTCTTTTTTCCTCTCCTGCGCATACCTTTTGCTGACTTTTTTCAGCAGATTTTTAATCTCTTGTCTTCTATGCGGATCTGTCGTCTTTTCTAAAGCCTTTTCAAACTGGATCACCGCATTTTTATTCTCTCTTTTTTTGGTATAATAAATGCCGAGCGTATAATGCGCATCGGCCAGCTTGTGCTGCTTGCCATAGGTATTCCCCAGAAAATAGAACCCCGGCTTATAACCTGGATGTTTTTTGGTAAGCATTCTTAGCGTGGATTCGGCATCTTTAAATCTTCCCAGTTCCATCTGGGACCGTCCAATATAAAAGAGTCCTTCCGGATCGTCCGGAGCAATGCTGACAGCGCTTTCAAGCATAGTGAGTGCTTTTTGATACTGCCCGTCAAGAAAATAGATCCGCCCCAGAGCAACTAAAAATGTCGGGTTAAAAGCCTCTTTTTCCAGTGCTTTTTTAATATATGCCGCCGCATCTTTTCTGTTTCCCATCCTTGCCAGTACCAGTCCGTATCCATAGTTCGCCATGGAATTTTGCGGATTTTTGCTGACCGCATTTTTATATTTCCTTAAGGCAAGTGCTTCATCAGAGTAGAGTGCAACCAGGCGTGTGTTAATTTTTTTAAATTCAGCGGAATCTGTCTTTGAGAACTGTTTTTTTCCGTTTTTTTCCAGCCACGTATCAATATAAGCCAGTCGTTCCTCAGGTGCGGGATGAGTGGTCAGGTAGGGAGGAATTTGTTCTGTCCCAAACCATTGTTTGCTTCGAATTTTAGCTAACATGGTAAGCAAACCATACCCCGAGTAGCCTGCTTTGGTGAGATGATTAAGCCCGATCTGATCTGCCTGCCTCTCGTCTTCACGACTGTATGCCAGTGCCATGGATTGACCGGCGGCCATCGATCCCACTATTACGGCACTGCCGACTTCTCCAGCCCCTTCTGCGCCAAGGAATATTCCTGCAGCAATACCGGCTAAAGTTGCAATGGAAATCTTTTTGGATCTATCTATCTTCTGTGAAATATGACGGCATAAGACATGTGCGATTTCATGACCCAGGATACCTGCAAGTTCCTCTTCGTTTTCCATTGCCGCCATCAGCCCGCTGTATATAAAAATGTGGCCGGCCGGTGTGGCAAAAGCGTTAAATACATCATCCTTAATCACATAAAAACGGTAGGTAAATGGCTGGGGGGAAAGAATCGAGACAATTTTCGCCCCCACCTTATTCACATAATTGACAATAGCAGGATCTTCCACAAGCTCTAAATTCTTTAGAACAACCCTCATGAACTCTCGGGAAAGTTCTTCTTCCTCGGCAGCCGTTATACTTAAAGCCGCTTTTGGCATAAAAAACCCGGTGACAAACAAAAAAAACAGGGAAAGCAATAATAATTTGGTGACAAATTTCATCGGCATATTTCTTGTTACGAAAGGTTTATCCACTGAGATCACACCAAACACAGAAAATATATAGTTTTATTAATTTGTTACCTCTGTGTGCGTTGTGTACCCGGTGACAAATTCGGTTTTTTACCAGTCTTACAATTTTGACGCTTTATCTGTTTACCTTTTTTTTAAATCCTTTTCAAACACCTTTTTTTGTGTTAGAGATTTTTATTATGGCACAAATTTTATGCATAGCCAACCAAAAAGGCGGAGTTGGCAAAACCACCACTGCGGTGAATCTATCAGCGGCTTTAGCCGTTTCAGAAAAAAGAACGCTTCTGGTTGACTGTGATCCACAGGGCAATGCGACGTCTGGAATCGGAATCGATAAAACCAGTATAGACCGCACTTTATACCACGGCATGCTCGGGGAAGCTCCGGTTCAAAGTCTTGTTGTTGACAGCGAAATAGACAGCTTAAAGGTGATACCGTCGAACGTGGAGCTTATCGGCTATGAAATCGAAATGATTTCAAATTCCCAGCGAGAAAATGCGTTAAAAAAGCTTCTTGCCGATCTGGAAAATTCTTATGAATTCATTATTATAGATTGCCCCCCTTCTCTGAGTTTGCTGACAGTGAACGCACTGACAGCGGCTAATTCTTTACTGATCCCCCTGCAGTGTGAATTCTACGCCTTAGAAGGCCTGGGCCAGCTGTTGCAAACGGTAAGACGAATCAAACACAATTTGAATCCCAATCTAAATATTGCCGGAATCCTTTTAACCATGTTTGACAAAAGAACCAACCTGTCTTATCAGGTAGCTGAAGATGCTAAAAAGCACTTCAATGACAAGGTGTTCAAATCGGTCATTCCTAGAAATATTCGGCTGAGTGAAGCCCCAAGTTTTGGCAAACCGATACTGATGTATGATGCAACATCCACTGGCGCGCAAAGCTATTTTGATCTGGCAAAGGAAATCATCAATTTTTATAAAGAGAAAACATAAATGAGTTCAACCCAAAGAAAAGTGGAAAAATCTCCGTGCCAAACATGAAAAAACGAAAAAAATTAGCCTTGGGAAAAGGACTGGATGCGCTTATTCCAGACATTAAATCTTCGGAAGACAAGCCTTTGGACTATTTCTTTTGTGAAACCGATCTGATCAGCCCCAATCGTTATCAGCCCCGTCTTCAGTTTTCTGAAGATGAACTTAAGGAATTGTGTGATTCCATAAAAACACAGGGCATTCTTCAACCGCTGCTGGTTAGAAAAGACAATATCGGTTATGAACTTATTACGGGTGAAAGACGCCTGCGAGCAGCAAAAATGGCAGGACTCAATAAGGTGCCCGTGGTTATAAAAAATATTTCAGATGCAGAGCTGCTGGAAATGTCAATTGTGGAAAATATCCAGCGGGAAGATTTTAATCCCTTAGAGGAGGCCGAAGCCTATCATCGTCTGATCACCCAATTCGACCTCACCCAGGACCAGGCAGCCATTCGTGTGGGAAAAAGCAGATCCGCGGTGGCCAACTTTTTAAGACTCAGGCAACTGCCGGATGAGATAAAGGCCAGTATTTTGGATGGCTCTTTAAGTATGGGTCATGCCAGGGCTTTGTTAAGTGCCGAAGTACCTTCTCAACAAATCGCCGCCTGGCGTGCGGTGGTATCTAAAGGTCTATCAGTCAGGGAAACGGAAAACCTGATAAAAAAATTAAAAGCAGGAAAGAAAAAACCCAAAGAATCACAGCCAAGTTCAGAAGATATATACTTTTCGGATCTGGCCGGTAACCTTTCTAGTTATTTTGGGACCAAAGTTCAGATAAAAAGAAAGGGACAAAAGGGAAAGGTTGAAATCGAATTCTACAACAATGACGACCTCGATCGACTCATAAACCTTTTTAAACGAGATTAAGACCAATGGCGTCGAAAAGAGTCTCATCTACTAATTTATATATGGGCCTCTTTTTCTAGCCGTCAGGCGCGAAGCCTTTTTTACCCATTCATCAACACCAATGTCTATCCATATAATAATCGATGGCTATAATCTGATCCGCCAGTCATCTTCTTTGAGCCCGCTTGACCGCCGGGACCTGCAACTTGGCAGAGAAGCGCTGGTTGATTTGCTGGTAACATATAAAAGAATAAAACATCATAAAATAACGGTCGTTTTTGACGGAACCAATGCTGCTTCCTCTTCCGGCCACAAAGACTATATTGGCGGAATTGAAATAAAATTTTCCCGTAGCGGTGAATCGGCTGATTCGGTTATCAAAAATATGGCCGCAGGAGAAAAAGAAAAAGCCCTGGTGGTAAGCTCTGATCGGGATGTGGTGGATTCCGCCTATTTATCCGGAGCTGCTGTCATCAGCTCCATTGAATTTGAAAAAAGGCTTGAAATGGCTGCCCATTTAGACGGTTTTAGTGTTGACGATACAGATGAAGTGGGCTGGATTCCCACAACCAAAAAAAAAGGTCCCAGCAGAAAGCTTCCCAAAAGAAAAAGACGGAGTGCCGCTAAAATTAAAAAACTATAGGGCTGGAAAGCTGGGAGGTTATAAAGCCATGAAGTTTCATCACATTAAATATAAACTTTATTTGAAGGTCACATGAAAAAAATATGTGTCATTGACGGACAGGGCGGTGGTATCGGCAGTACGATCATTAAGAAATTAAAAGAGCTGTTTCAGGAATCTGTCGAGATTATGGCACTGGGAACAAACGCAATTGCCACGGCCCAGATGCTAAAAGCCAGAGCAAACCGGGGCGCCTCCGGGGAAAATGCCATTGTTCAAACCGTAAAAAAGGTCGATATTATCATCGGTCCGGTTGGCATTATTATGGCCAATGCCATGTTGGGTGAAGTCACCCCGAAAATTGCAAAGGCCGTGGCAACCAGCCCGGCAATTAAATTTCTCATACCACTTACACAGGAAAATGTTGAAATCGTGGGCATCCCTGCTATGCCCCTTCCGCATCTTATTGAGGAGCTGATCGAAGTTAATTTAAAACCAATACTGCAAAAAAAGGAGTGATATATCATGTGTGAAGCCAATGCTTACCTGATTGAGGGTGACCAAAACAAGCTATTAATGGAGGCGGTTGATACAGTTGAACCTGAAGAGGACGGCATCAGACTCATCAGCATTTTCGGAGATCAAAAATTTATTAAAGCCCACATCCATTCTCTTTCCCTGGTGGACCATAAGGTTTTTCTGAAGGAATAAATCCTGTCGCAATGGTTTGGCCTCTGAGACACAAAGCCGCGAACCAAGGATAGAAATTTTATTACCATCTTTGTGCCTTAATGGCTGACATGAAATCCAGTTATTGCTTCTGGATAGACACTTTAAATTTCCAGTATGAAAATATTAATCGCCAAGACCGCAGGATTTTGCATGGGGGTGCGCCGGGCAGTGGAAATGGTTCTGGATGCACCCCAAAAGCTTAAAGGACCTATCAGCACTTACGGCCCTCTGATCCACAACCCTCAGGTGCTTAAACTTCTGGAAGAAAAACAAATATCTGTGATTAACGACATCCCTGATCATGGATCCGGCACCATTCTGATCAGGGCCCATGGAGTTCCCCCGGATGTAAAGCAGAACCTTGAAAAGGCCGGCTTTAATGTGTTGGATGCCACCTGCCCCCGCGTAATAAAGGTTCAGTCGATAATTAAAAAGCATGCGGGAAACCATTATGCCTCAATCATATTGGGAGACAAAGACCATCCGGAAGTGGTTGGATTGCTCGGTTATGCCGGAGAAAAGGGCCATGTAATCGGTAGCGTCAGCGATCTTCATTCACTTCCGCGCTTTGAAAAGGCAATTATCGTTGCCCAGACCACCCAAAATACACTCCTTTTTGATGAAATAAAAAAACAGGCGACGGATAATTTTCCTCACTACAAAGTCTTTAATACAATATGTGACTCTACCGGCCGTCGCCAGGCCGAAGTAAAACGCCTGGCATCATCGGTCGATACCATTGTTGTGGTTGGAGGATTCAGCAGCGGAAACACAAAACGGCTGGCTGAGATCGCCAAAAACACCGGAAAGACGGCCTATCACATAGAAACCGAATCAGATCTCAAAGCAATTGACTTAAAGCCACTGTTATCCTCTGCACGCATAGGAATCACCGCCGGTGCCTCCACCCCGAACTGGACCATCAAAAGAGTTTACCGGGCGCTTGAAGCGCTATCCTTTAAGAAAGGCCACGGCTGGCAAAAACTCGGTTTTTTTATTCAGCGCACCCTGCTGCTTACAAATATTTATGTATCTATAGGGGCAGGCTGTCTTTGTTATGCCTGCACCATGCTTCAGGGAATTTCCCGCTATCTGCCCTATGTGATCATTTCCATTCTCTATGTTCAATCCATGCACATTCTCAATCACCTTACCGGAAGTGCGTCAGATCGCTATAATGATCCGGACAGAGCGTCTTTTTATAAAAAACATAAAATCTTCTTAACCGGCCTTGCCGTTATTTCCGGTGGAGCCGGCCTTATCACCGCCTACACCATGGGCCCCACTGCATTTTTAATTCTTTTCATTATGAGCATCATGGGGCTTTCTTATAATTTAAGACTGTTGCCCAGGCGTTTTACCGGCAACAGATATTTTAGAATCAGGGACATTCCGGGCTCAAAAACCTTCCTCATAGCAATGGCCTGGGGAATAGTCACGTCTATATTGCCCTCCTTGTCGGCATCAGGGAAAATCAGTGTAAACGCTGCATTTATTTTTCTATGGTCAACCAGCCTGGTCTTGGTGAGGACCGCATTTTTTGATATACTCGACATGCAGGGAGATCGTATCGTGGGCAAAGAAACACTGGCAACCTTGCTGGGAGAAAACCGGACCATGCGTCTTTTGAAGACAGTACAAATAGCCAGTATTTGCTTTTTATTATTATCCGCTGCATTTGGTTATATTTCAAGTCTTGGGTTTGCTCTTTTGATGTGCCCTGTTTTGCTGTTTGTTGTTTTAATGGCTTATGAACGCGGGTATGTTTTACCCGGCATACGGCTGGAATTTCTCGTTGAAACGCATTTTCCCCTGGCAGGGATTGCCGCTTGGGTGTGGTGGGTATTTTGGGGTGTCTGACAATTAAAAAAATATGAACTTCGAACTTCGAACGTCCAACGCCGAATTTTGAATAAGGCATTCTGCCTATTTTAAATGGAAGAGTGAAGCGATTTTATCTTTCGATGTTCAACGTTCAATGTTGGGGATGTTCAAAAACGGTAAAACCTTTTAGGATCGATCAGCATGGCCCGGGGTTTGATTAAAAGCAGCTATTTCCCCTTCTTCCTGATAACATTTTCCGTACCGGCGATTAGCCGTTTGATATTATCCTGGTGACGGTATGCAATAAATATGGTTATCACCGCAGCACAGGCGGTCATAACCAGTGAATTTGTTTTTATCCACACAGCAATCGGAATAACGCCGGCTGCTGCAAGGGAACCGGCAGATACATGGTTAGTTGACAGAGCCACGATCAGAAATGCCACCAGAGCAGCCAGACAGGCAACCGGTGAAAGGACCAGGAAGCACCCTAAAGCAGTGGCGACCCCCTTTCCTCCGGTTTTAAACTTCATGTAGACAGGATACAGATGCCCTAAAAAGGCGCATAGAGCGGTCAGACAAACACATATTTCATATATCAGAGGACTGGGATAAGAAATAGCCGTTGCCGCATAAACCGGGACCACACCCTTTAGCACGTCACCGGCAAGGGTCAGAAGCCCGATAGGTGTCCCGGCAACCCGTCTTACATTGGTTGCGCCGATATTGCCGCTTCCTTGTTTTCTGATATCAACCGAAGTAAATATTCGGGTAAAAACCAGACCAAAGGGAATGGAACCCAGTAAATAAGCGAAAACTATAATTCCAATAGAATAAATAAAATTTATATCTTCCATTTTGATTTTCCACTTTTTGCGTATTAAGCAAAATTGTTGAATTCTTAAAAAACCAGCTTTACCACAGAGAACACAGAGCTCACGGAGATAACAAGTTAAATCAACAGAATAATCCATGTGTTCTCTGGGAACTCCGTGGTGTAAAATAACTTTTCACCATGCGATCGGAATTATAAAGGAGAACATGTGTAAATGCAACCGGTGAAAATTGATATTGAAGATGTCCTTGACCTGCACACCTTTAAACCGTCAGACGTGCCCGACTTGCTGGAAGATTATATCATTGAGTGCATCAAGGCAGGTATATTTTCCCTGCGTATTATTCATGGAAAGGGCAAGGGGATCCAAAAAAAAAGAGTACAACAGCTGTTGAAAAATAATCCCAAGGTAAAATCCTTTCTGGATGCGCCTCCTGAAGCCGGAGGCTGGGGTGCCACACTGGTGGAGCTTGAAAGAATTTAAGCACTTAAGGAATATCTCAACAGTGGTACTGAATATCAGACGACCTATTGTGCTCTATCTTCTACTTGAATGGATAGGATCGAAAGATCAGCTAAACTTCGATTGGAGTATGATAACACTACCTTTAAGTAAACTGCCAAAGCTTGTGTACAGGTTGAATATTTTTATCATTAAACAAAGTATTAGCGCTGTTGGTCTAAAAAGCCTGGCGGGGCTTTGAATCCACCCACGAGATCAGATAAGCTCATAGCAAAGGCAATGGTTGTTCGATCCTCGAATTTGGCACCGATAATCTGGATGCCTACCGGAAGGCCGGATTCGCTCAGCCCGACCGGAGCCACCGTCGCAGGCAAACCAGACACAATAGCCATCGCAGTCCAGGAAAGGTTGTCAAAATACGGTTTCTTCTTTCCGTTTACATCCAATCTACGGTTTATAACAGGCTCTCTATGGTTATGAGGGAATGCCACAGAAAGAGCAACAGGAGCGAGCAAAACATCGTAGCGCTCAAAGAATTCAGCCCATTTAGATTGCTGTTTTTTTTGCCTCGAGACAAGACCATTAGACAGAGGTAATGACCCTGCCGTTAATTCATCGCGCATTTCCCTCCACAAATGAACGGTTTCCCACAGCTGTAGATCCGGACGTGCTTCTTCGTCAACGGCAAGACCAGCTTCGCGTAATTTCCCCACTGTTTTTTGAAGCGGCGCCAAAACATCCGCATCGATTTCAGCTGCAGGAGAGCTATCAGTGAACCAAACGGCAACTCGATAATCACTGAATTGTTTTCTTCGCGTCGGTAAAAGTTCTGAGCTGTGGCCGCTTTTTTCCGAACGACCCGGAGTCGTCAAGATCTTTAGAGATAACGCCAAATCCTCGGCACTTCGGGACAGAGGCCCGATCACAAAAAGTGGAATCACCGACATTTGGTGCGGCTGAACCCGGCCGGGTATGGGAGGTATATGCCCATATCTTGGAACGATTCCAAAGGTGGTCTTGTGGCCGAAAACACCGGTATAATGGGCCGGAAAGCGAACCGATCCCCCTAAATCGCTACCCAACTCAAGGGAAGTAAATCCCGCGGCAAGCGCTGACGCCGATCCTCCTGATGAGCCGCCGGGAGTTCTGGTCAAATCCCAGGGATTGTTCGTCGTACCATATACTTTATTAAAGCTTTGAAAATCGCGAGCATGGTATGGAACATTGGTTTTGCCGAAGATGATCGCACCGGCGTCGATCAGGCGTTGGACCGCTATCGCATTACGATCCGGTATATAGCTTTTGAGCTTGAGGTCGCCAGAAGTCGCCGGCATTCCCGCCACTTCGAATACATCCTTTACTGTCATCGGCAGCCCATGAAGAGGCCCCCAGATTTGGCCTCGGGCGAGCGCTTGGTCTGCTTCCGCTGCTCGTGCTCGGGCGGCATCCACATCTAACGCCACGACCGCGTTGATGCTGCCATTATTGCGTTCAATGCTATCCAGGTAACGGTTGAGAAGATCAAGTGAAGTGATCTCGCCGCGCCGAATTGCGTCTGTTAACTCAACAGCGGATTTGAAAAGGAAAGGATCGATCTTTTGAGGAAATCTGGAACTGGAATCTTGCTTCCCGCAGCAAATGAGAGCACTGATGAGAATAATGAGCAAGCCTGTCTGGAGAACCTTTTTGATAAAATCCATCGTTTCACCTCCCAACTCAAAGGTTGGGCACTTCACCCCATAAGCACATATTACCAACTTACTGATATAATAAAAAAATTATCAACTATCGTCGAACTTATGATATCGCTTAATCCGACCATATCACCACAATTACAGGGGTTTAAAAAACTGTCATTCGTTGGAGCAACCTGGATCTTAACATGCGCTTCAGCCGCACAAGTTACGAGCGTCTGCAGAAAGCATTGGATATGCATTCCTTTGATTAACTTTTTTTTGAATCTCTCAACATGTATCGATTTTTAACATTGAATATTTCGGACTCGGAAACAACTTCGAACCCGAATTTCTTATAAAAGCGTACATTTTTATCCCCTTCTGTCTCCAGGTAAGCTTTGGCAAGACAGGCATCCACTTCCTTGCAGAAGCGTTCCATAAGTATGGATCCAACACCTGATCCTTGATGAGACGGCAGCACACCAATCGGACCAAGATGCCAATGTTGACTCAACGGATCGTGACGTGCCCACTCCGTATGCCATATATACTTCCGCCAGCCTATATCATTTTCATCTTTTGAGTCTATGTGGTTATTCGTGGCTTTACTCCCCTCGCATGATTTCATCCGCATCACCCCGATAATATTTTGTTTATCTTTTGCCAGAAAGACTATGCCAGGCAATTCAATCAAGAGGTTAGAAAACATTTTTTCAATTTCTATTCGTTCTTTTTCACCTTTACCCTGAAAAACAGCATCATGGAGAGGATTGTCGAGCATAGCAACACTGAGAACCCTTGCCGATTCCTGGATGTCCCTTTTTTCCATAAATGAAATCTGAAAGCTGCACATATTTATTCCTTTTCTGGATAGATATTTTACATCAACTGACCTTGTTTGTGATTTGTTAAATGTTGCATTCAGCAGCTTGTCCGCTGCAATGCTTATGCCTCGAACTCATCTTAATTATAACAAATTTTTATTCAAGTGAGTTAACCCTTTTTCTGTATTCCCAGTAAGGTTTATTCACCTGAACAGCACAATTCTCTCTTGTTTTCAGTGATTCTATAAGACTTATCATATAATCTTTTGGGAGCTCAGGAGATATGTAATAAGCACCATCAAATAGTTCCCGTTCATTCTTTAACTGCCCGTCTCTTTTTGCAGCATCTAATACATTTTGATGATGTGTCCAAAGATAAAGGCCAATATTTATCCAAATACTTTCTGTCATCGGAAAACTATCAACGATACTAAAGGTTTCCGAGATTGTTTTCGGGGTCTCTCCTGGTGCACCAATTAGAATGGAAAGTCCAAAAGGAATATCTGAATTACTTAGATTACTCAAAGCTTCCCTGATATGGCTGGTCCTATAACCACGCTTCATATTTGCAAGCATCTTTTCAGAAGCTGTTTCGATGGAGAGGCCGACATAATCACATCCGGATTCTTTCATCAACCTACAAAAGTCTTTTGTAATCCCCAGCGGTTTAATGGCGCCGGATCTCCATTTGATCTTAAGCTGACGATCAATTATCTCCTTGCAGATCGCTTCCGCATGCTTTTTGGGACAATTAAAACTGTTATCGCTAAAGTTAATATTTCCTGAGTTCGTCGTTTTCATTACATGCTTGATTTCTTTTATTACTCGCTCTGGGGATTTTAAACGATAGCGTGTCCCTTCAAGTGAACTATGGGGACAAAAGGTACACCGAAAGCCGCAGCCTCGTTTGCTATACAAAGCATAAGCTATATTCTGCTCATTGTATTTATTACTTTCGAACAGATCATAAGCAGGAAAAGCTGTATCATCCAGATCCGCAACCAAATCTCTTGCTACCTTATTAATCTCACCTGCCTTTCTGAAAATACATCCCGGCACACTGGATATGTCTCCATTTTTCTCGAGTCTATTAAGATATAGCGGAAATGAGTATTCTCCTTCACCCCTTATTCCATAATCCATGCTTAGATAATCCAGCCATTCTTTTGCATAGTAATTGAATCCGGGGCCACCCAATATAATGTGAGCATTTGTATTTTGTTTGATAGTATCGACAATGCTTTTTATTTTTGGCCGCATATCGATATATTTTGTGCCAAAATCGGCTTCTTCATCACGGATATCACTGGTAACGATGGTGATGGAAATACCAATAACATCCGGTCTGAATTTAGACAGCTTTTTTTTGAGTTCCTCAATTAAGTTACTGGCGACATAACAATCAAATATTTCAACAGTATGGCCTTCTTTACGGGCAGCTCCTGCAATATAAGCAGCACCAGAAGGAGACATTTGAAGACGGGAAGAGGTCAGTGGAAGAAAGGTTCCTGAAATAATGAGAACTTTCATATATTAAACCCCGGTTGATTCAATAAACATTTTTTTATCTTTTAGGCATAATATATATGTTATACAGTTTTCTCGATAAGTCATGAAAATCGAACTTATCGAGATATATATGTGGTGATATTGAAAATAGTCAACCTATCGAACGTAATGGAATTTTAACAGGTAAGATTTGGATATATGAAATCTACATCGGGAACGCCCGGTTTGTCAAATCCTGGTAAACTGTGATTTAAATCGAATATCACAGGAATTTTCGCAACTGATATCTACCGGATTGTGGGAGATGAACGAAACCGCTTCGCGGTAGCTTTCCGGCCCATCTTTTCTCATTTCAAATCATTTATCATACCAAAACGACCATCTTAATCTACATATATGGATTCGCTTCGCTCAACC